>DYRK01000770.1 GCA_020718785.1 Desulfatirhabdium butyrativorans
TTGACAGATAAAACATTTTTCTGTATTTGTCTCTGACAGTTTATCCTTCGGAAAGATATTCTTGCCGCTGTCATAATCTGAGCTTTCCGGATTCCCGGCATTGCATGACGATTATGCAGATCGTTCTGCTGATAAAAAACGGCTTGCAAAGTCAATCGAAAGTTCTCCCAAAAGCTCGCTTGGGATTGACAAATCCCAAGTATTTCCTGCGGATTTGTCAATCCGCCGGGAGCGGTCGGGGGCATTTTCGATCTGCTGGTCTATTTTAAAAATGGGCGTTTTACGGCTGATTTCAAAAGCGCGGATTATGCCGGCGGGCAGTAACATCACTTCAATTTTTTAAGCCGTATATTCGGCGGAGGAAGGAAATCGTTATGAAAATTCAGAATATTTCTAAGGTGTTGTGTTTGTCGCTCTGTCTGCTCGTTCTTTCGGTAAGCTGCGGGCAGGCTCAGGAAACAGCGGATCACAACGGTTATGCGGCATTACTGAAGAAATACGTGAAAAACGGCGCGGTGAATTATCAGGGATTCAAAGATGAAGAGGCAGTTCTGGATAAGTATCTTGATGTAATAGAAAAAACAGATACCAAAGACCTGCCTCGGGATGCACAGTTTGCATTTTATATCAATGCCTATAACGCATGGACCGTCAAGCTGGTTCTCAGCGGTTATCCCGGTATCAAATCCATCAAAGATTTGGGAGGAGCCTTGAAAGGTCCCTGGAAAAAAGAAATCTGCCGTATTGACGGAAAGGTTATGACGCTCGATGATATCGAACATGCCATTCTCCGCCCCCGTTTTGAAGATCCCCGTGTTCATTTTGCGATATGCAGTGCGTCCAAAAGCTGTCCGATGCTGAGTTCCGAACCTTATCAGGGAAATATTTTGAATGATCAGTTGGACGCGGCTGCCCGGTCTTTTATCAGCGATCCTCAGAAAAACCGTCTTGACGGGAATACGCTGTATATGAGCAGCATATTCAAATGGTTTGCAGATGATTTCAACAACGATGTCATCGCTTTTTTTCTGAAATACGCGGAGGGAAATCTGAAAGACAAACTGACTGCCGAAAAAGATAAGATCACTGTCACTTACTTTGATTATGACTGGTCCCTGAACGGAGAGTGAGAAGAAGTGAGGAATGAGAAGTGAGAAGTGAGCATACAGGCCGGAGACATCATAAAAAATTTTGAGCCGAATGAGTTGGTCGAAATTGATTCAGTCAGACAAATCGGAAATAAATTTCTGATCACCGCCATCGGATGTTCTTCAAAGAGAAAATTTCAAAAACCGTTATCCGAACAGGAATTTTCAAATCTTGTTCGGGTAAGCGGGGCGGAATTCTCATATAACGGAGACGGAGATTTGTTTCTGCTGGGCATTGAGGCAAAAAGAATCTCCGTCGCCTATCAGTTTGACCCGATGTTTGCAGTAAATTCCAGCATTGTTGACGAACTTCCCCATCAGATTGAAGCGGTTTACAAATATCTTCTCCCTTTGCCCCGAATAAGATTTCTTCTTGCTGACGACACCGGTGCCGGAAAAACAATTATGACTGGTCTTCTTCTCAAAGAATTGTTTTTCAGAGGAACGATTCGGCGGGCATTGGTGATTACGCCGGGCGGATTGACAAAACAATGGGCAGAAGACGAATTACTGGAAAAATTCGGGCTGTCCTTCAGACTGATTGACAGGGCGGTGTTCAGAAGCAATCCCAATGAGTTTGCCGTATCGGATCGCTGCATCACTTCGATTGATTTTATCAGGCAGCCGGATGTGCTGGCTGCTGTCGAGCCTCTGCACTGGGATATTGTCATAGTGGATGAGGCACATAAACTCAGTGCTTATGAATACGGCGTCAAAATTGATAAACGTGAAAGATACAAAGCTGTTGAAAAACTCAGCTCGAGAACAGATCATCTGCTGCTGCTGACCGCCACTCCTCACAGAGGCAGAAAAGATACTTTCCGCAGACTGATGATGCTTCTGGATGAAGATTTGTTCACCAAAGACGAACATGTGGAAAAAAGGATTCTTCGCTACGCTCAGAATGACAATGAGAAGGCTCACAATAAGAAGGACAAAAAAAACGAAGCGTTTGACAATGAGAAGGCTCACCATAAGAATGACAAAAAAAGCGAAGCGTTTGAATTGGAAAATAAAATCGAAAATGCCAATAACCGCTTTTTTCTGCGCCGTCTTAAAGAAGACATGATGAATTGGGACAGCACGCCGCTTTATGTGGAGCGGGAGACCAAAACACCGAACTATGAATTGACACCTGAAGAACTCCGGCTTTATACCGCGGTAACGGGCTATGTTCAACGCCTGCGGAAAGCGGCAAAAGAAAAGCGCAATAAAAACGTGGAACTGATGCTCATGGTGATGCAAAGACGGCTGGCAAGCAGCATTTATGCCATTACTCAGACATTGAACAATCGAGCCAAACGCCTTGAGCAGGTTTTAATTCTTATCAGAAAAGCAAAAGCCGATGAGATAAAACCCAAATTTAATGAAGATGATGAGCCATTGCCCAATACTATTGACGATTATGATGAACTCAA
>DYRK01000771.1 GCA_020718785.1 Desulfatirhabdium butyrativorans
AACGGTTTTGCAAACCGTTTTCTCCGCAAAAACGATTTGCAAAATCGTTTTACAGGTGTTGGGTTTCGTACCTCAACCCAACCTACGTGAACTAAGAATAATACCGTATGATTTCATTTGCCGACGGTCGTATATCAAAAAGAAATTCAGACAGAAAATCCATTCCCAAAAGACCGTCCATGTATGTTCCGAAAGGCAATGTGTGGGCTGATATTGCCGCATTTTCAACTCCTTGTCCTAAGCAATGAAACAACTCCACTTCCACAACCGGCAGCATTTCAATTCCGCTTGCAGTAAATACAGGCCTGCGTTTTTTACATAATGCCGGAGAACTTGCAGGACTCAAAATCTGCACCGAGTCCCATATCGCTGCGTTTTTTACATAATGCCGGAGAACATCCGATCATTTCCAGAAATTCATGGGAAATTATCGTATAAGCCGAACCGGTATCCACGAGCAGTTTCGGGTAAGCTTTTCCCTCCGGTCCTTTGATGTATGCTCTCAACATCATCAGATTGCCGGCTTTCAATATTTTATAGACCTTCATAGCATGGCTGCCAGTTCTTTCGGAAGTTCGTCCGTATATTCGACGGCAAAATTTTTAGGTCTCAACTCCAAAGCGATCTTATAAACCCGATCTTTGTCAGGATGGCAATACAAAACTTTTCCCTCTGTAATCTGCATATTGTCCTCATCAATACGGACATCATCCAGCAGCACCCATTTGTCTTTGTATTTTTTGCATATTTCTGTCCAGATCATCATTCCCTCTTCCGTATCTCGGTTTAATTAAAGATTCGGGTCCGCGGGGATGGTTTCCCCGTTTTTTCCAAACCGGGTTTGCAAAAACAAATTATTCATTTTCGTAGGTTGGGTTGAGGTACGAAACCCAACACCTAATTTTTAATGTTGGGTTTCGTACCTCAACCCAACCTACGTGAACTACCATATAAATTGGTGATATTTTCATCTGTTTCAAAGTTTCTTTCAGGTTAACAGGAATTCTGCTTTTTTCAGAAAGATAAAGGATTTCCATCAGACTGACGACAGAGATAAGCAGACGATTCTCGTTGTCTGTTTTCATATCAAAAATTGACTTGGCTTTCTTTCCGATTTTGCCGATTCCCGAAAAGTATCGGATAACTGCCACTGTATCTAAAAGATATTTCATATTTTCAGACCCTGCGTCTTAAAATTGCATCTCCGATTTCTTTTCGGACTTCTATGATTTCCGCTTCCAAATCCTGAATTTTTTCAAATCCTTTATCTTTCCATATCCCTTCAAGAGTTCCGGTTTCGGAAAGTATTTTTTTTGACCGGACAATTATAAAATCTATAAAATCGCTCACTTCTTCGAGTTTTTGTTCGGGTATAAGAGATATTTTATTGATAAGTTCCGTCTTTTTTATTGCCGCCGCATTCATTATTTTCCCCCATCAATTTTCTTTAAAAATCTCTCCCTGTTTTTCTCCCACCATTTCTTTTTGATTTCTTCCGACAATTCCCATGCCGCTTCTTCGGAGAGACGGCTTTTCCGAATAATCATCTCCGATTTCAGTCTTTGAAAGAAATCCTGTACATAGCCTTCACTCAGCAGGTCTCTCGGGAATTTCAAAATAACTTCATTATCTTCAAATGTCAGTTGCATATTTTTGTGTCTGATTCCTTATTCGATTTTCGGACCTTCTTTCGATATTTCTTTTTTGGATAACTCGGAAAAATGGTTCATAAAAATCATTAAAGAGCGAAGAGCTTGATTGACAGTTTCAGAATCATGGAAATATTGCCGTATATCCGGATCAAGTCTTACTATCCCTTCTTCAGACAGTATCTCCTGAATTTCTGTTGTTCCGTCCATTTTATGGATTTTAAGCATATACCCTTCCTGTATCGGACGGTAATGTTTTCCACGGACAGCTCCTCTGAAATCGTATTCGGTCCGCAGTCCATCTTCAGATTGAATATTCTTCTTCATATATTTTACGCTCCCGTTTGCTTGCTTTTCGGCAACTGATAAGACGGATCTGACCTCTGAGTTCATTATAGGTATAACTTATTACTAATAAATGTTCCTGCAAGGAATATCCGATGCCGATATACCGCTCTTCGTCATTCGAATGGTCCGGATCATCAAGTGTAGCAATGTTAGGATCATTAAAAACAGTTACTCCCTCATAAAAACTCACATGGTGTTTCTTGATGTTCGCCTTCGCTTTCTCATCATCCCATTCAAATATAAATTCTGTATCATTCATGTTTGCAAGTCGAACCGAAACATGAAAGCGACAAATACAGATCTTCGGGCAGATTTATGACTGCCTGAACAGTTTTCATCATAGCGCCTTTTATTTTTATCTCCTTCGAGTAAGATCATCTCAGCCCGCCGCTTCCGTGGGATTGACAAATCCGCCGGAAATAAAACTGCCGTAAAACGGTTTTGCAAACCGTTTTCACCGCAAAAACGATTTGCAAAATCGTTTTACAGATCATCTCAGCCCGCCGCTTCCGTGGGATTGACAAATCCGCCGGAAATAAAACTGCCGTAAAACGGTTTTGCAAACCGT
>DYRK01000772.1 GCA_020718785.1 Desulfatirhabdium butyrativorans
GCTTATAATTATTGATTTTCAATATGTTACATAATAATCTTAAAAATGTGTTAATAAGAAATTTGAATCTCTGTCTGTATGCGATATAAATGTGCACCTCGGAGAAAAAGAAAAACTGCCGTGCCGTGTCATTGCATGCAGACTTTACCGTGCAAGACGGCAGACCGGACTGACATTTAAGTATTGGAAATCACTGCTCAGTATTGATATCCTTAAAGGTACCCGCCGGGAGCGTATCGGGTGTTTTCTTTACGGGCGGCTGACTGCCATAGTAATACTTACCTGAATTCAGGAATATGATCGGCAAAAGTGTGGAAATTATAATTGCCGTCGAACCGGATGGTCAGTCCGTGCCTCGCTCTGCCCGGGATATTTCCGAACTGGAAGGATTTCTGAAGCCGCCTTCGGTACCCGTGACACTTGAATGAACGCTGCGATCCGCGGGCAGGGGATATGGAGCAGATAACAGACAGTGCAGGGAAAATAAATATGAGCATGGAAACGAATTTGAAAATGGTTGCAGAACAATATATTGTTGATAAAAAAGGTAATCCTACGGCAGTTATTCTTCCGATAGAAAATTTTCTTTCAATGCTTGAGGAGATTGAAGATTACCGGGAAATAAAAAAACTTTCACAGTCAGCAGAATTTATCAGGCTGATCCGCAAAGGGCTGAATGATGTCAGACTGAACAAAGTCAGTCACTGGAGGGAAGTATGGGATGAATTATGAAATTTATCTGACTCATACTTTTCAGAAATGTCTGAAAATTCTGAAAAAGAAATACCGGCATATTAAGGATGACATCATTGATATAATCCGCAGACTGGAATCTGACGCAACTCTCGGCGATCCGGTTCCGGGCTGGGACAGAGAGATTTGGAAGATAAGAGCTGCAAGCTCCGATATGAAAAGAGGAAAAAGCGGCGCATTCCGCATCATTTATCTTTTTAAGGAAAATGACCGCAAAGTTTATCTCCTGACAGTTTATTTCAAGGGAGATAAAGATGATATAAGCGATGACGAGATTGAAAAACTGCTGAAAAAACTCTGTGATGAAGTGGAAACTCTGTAACACTCTCATAGTTCCGATATCTACGCCGGCCGTTCTCCGCCTTTGCTTTATAAAGGAGAGCGGAGGCGGTTTATGCCGCAACATTCAAAACAGAATTTTTCAGATTATACTCCGCATTCCGATATCCTGTCACGGAATACAGGCTGTCCCGCAGACTCCGCAGCGTTTTTTTTAAAACGCTTGACTTTTTCATAAAAATCAGTTAGTTTTACTCATTTACCATTTTGAATCCGTAATATATGAAAACCGGAAATAAGGAGAAACCCCGATGCAGACATTGAGAATAAAAAAACAGATAGATTCAGAAATATTATATCTGCCTGAATTCAGAAATATGATTGGCAGAAATGTGGAAATCATCATTCTTGCAGAAAGTGAAAAGAAACAGTCTGATACAGATTTATTCATGTCCGGCGCGAATTCCGAAGAAAAGAAAGATAAACTGTCCCTGCCGAGCCTCGCTGAATTCCGCTCATCTGTCAGGATAAAGGGAAAACCGATGACTCAGACCCTTGCTGATCTGAGGGATGAGGAACGTTACTGATGATTTACATTGATACCAGTGTACTGGTTCCGTATTACTGCCCGGAGCCGAACAGTGAAAAAATGGAAAAAATCATTATGGAATCAGTAATGCCGGGAATCAGCAGCCTGACATTCGAGAAAAATCCGGGAAGGAAATCTTTTACTGAAAGACGGAAACAGAATCATAGCAGAATTTCAGTCCCATGCAGGGCGAAATCTCTTTCTGATGATTCCTGTCAGTTCCTGCATTGTCAGATTGCAAAAGACTGGATTGCCCGCTTCGCGACACCTCTGAAACTCTGGATGCTCTGCATCTTGCTGTTGCTTTTTCAAACAGTCTTACGGTTCTTACAGCAGATAAAAAATTAGATGATTCAGCCCGATCTCTTGGGGTAGGTTCAACTTTGATACTGTAAAAATAAAGGAGTCCCTCTTTATGAACTCTGTAGATATTTTAAAAATAATACTTGACTTTTCCATAAAAATCAGCCGCTTTCACTCACTCACTCACTCACTCACTCACTCACTCACTCACTCCCAGAACTGCGCCCGGACGCTGTAAGATTCGGGACAGACCTTCTGCTGTTATTTTGCGCCGGACGTTCCGTGAACAAGCCTGTTGAGCTTGTCGAAACATGGAGAATATCCGGCGTTTTTGTTTCCGGAGCCGTTGTCTGAACCGGGATTTTCAGGATTAAAGGATTTTCAGGATTTGTGTTCACAGCCTGTACTTACACTGACCGAATGTCTGAACCGGGATTTTGAGGATTAAAAGGATTTTCGGGATTTCTGAAATCCTGTCAATCCCGAAAATCCCCGAAATCCCCGTTCAGACATTTGATCGGAGGGTCAGACAGAAATCCTGTCAATCCTTTAATCAGGCGAATCAGGGTTCGGACAGTTGTCTGAACCGGGATTTTGAGGATTAAAAGGATTTTCGGGATTTCTGAAATCCTG
>DYRK01000773.1 GCA_020718785.1 Desulfatirhabdium butyrativorans
TGCGTTCCCAAGCAGGGGCTTGGGAACGAGAAATGAATATTCTTTTTTTCAATTTTCAATTCTCTTTTCCGAATTCCCGCTTTCCGGGGAAATTTCCTTATATCTTGACATATCGCGTATCGTAATGGTAGTGAGAATTGAAAATTGGGAAAAGGGAATTAGGAAGTGAGAATCGAGAAGTGAGAAGTGAATATTCACTTTTCCAATTCTCAATTCTCAATTCTCACTTATCACGGGAATGTCATTATGAAAAAACTTTCCGGTCCGCAAGCTACAGAAAGGGGGCGGGTGAGCGATCTCAGGCAGAAAAACCCTGCCCTTCGGGAAACCGGGGGAACATCCGTTCAGTATTCGGATTACAGCGATGACCTCACCCTGAATGACGCGGATATCGTTGAACTTGACAGCAAAAGCATAGTGAGGCAGGACGATGAAAAAGCTGATATCAGCGATTACGCGGATGATCTGACCTTAAATGACGCGGATATAACCGATCTTGAGAAGCAGAAACTGCCCCGCGCCGAAAGCCTTGACGATCTTACAGATTATGCCGACGATCTGACTTTGAATGACGCTGATATCGTTGAAATTGACAGCAAAAATATATTGATGCCGCGCGATGAAAAAGCGTATATCACTGATTATGCCGATGATCTGACCTTGAATGACGCGGATATCCGCGATCTGACTGCACAGTCCGGACTGCTCCGCAGCTTAGGAGCCGGCAGCGATGATCTGATGCCTGATTATCCGCCGGATATCAAACATCCCCGGACCCATGACTACACCGATGATCTGAGCCTGAACAATGCGGATATCCGCGATATTGCCGCGACCGGACCCATACCTGTCCGCAGACCGGAAGACCGCAGCAATGATCTGAGGGCGAATCATCCGGGTATCCTTGAGATTGACGACTCTCCCCTTGCCGGTGACGCAGCCGCTTTTGAAGATTACACTGACGATCTGAGTCTGAACAACGCGGATATCCGCGATCTGACTGCACTGTCCGGTCCTCCTGATTCCCATATCGTTGATATCATTGATACTGACGGCACAGATATTCTGTCTGATCTGCCTGCCGAGATTATCGAACTGATGTGTTACACGGAAAATGACAAAGCTGAAACCCGCGATTATGAAAATCTCATGCCGGAAATCATCAGAGAAGCCATGGGACTTGCAGAGGATAAGAATACAGATGAAGAGAGTCTGTCCGGCATTGCGGAAAATGTGCTGTCAGATACTTACAACCCGCTTCTTTGCCCCGCGGATAAAACCGATTTTCTGAAAGAACAGAATGATCTGATAGAACTTACTGATATTTCAACAGATTTTATTGACGACAATGAAGACACGGTGGTCAATTTTGAGAAAAGAGAGCCGAAAGAAAGCAACGACATCATAGACCTGACCGATATTGCACTCCCTCTTCCCGACGACAATGAGGATACGGTTGATCTTGAAGAAAAAGATGAAATTCAGACCGTTGCAGACCCTGATGCCGGTGCTGCCGGTCATGAGGATGCGGCTGCACTTGACGGAAATAATCTCTTTTTATCGGAAAGCACGGAAGAATCCTCGGCACTCACAGGGGATTTCAATGAATTTTCCGGCTACAGCGACGATGACGGAGAATCCGATCTGTCGGAAGATATAGAAGCTGTCGCGGATCTTATAAATATTGTAGTACGCTTTCCCGATGACGATACCGAGTCTGCCGGGGATGGCGATAAGAAGAAAAAAGACCTGCTGGCTCTGCTGGAGAAAGAGATATCCGAGGATACGGATATCGCCGAAGATTATGCAGAATATGAGGAAGCCCTTGGAAAATCCGGGGAAGAAGAAACAGATGCGGAATATGAAAATGACAGGATTGAAGTTCCCAGCGCAGAAGATGAAATTTCGGAGCGATGTGATACCGCGGATACCGGTGCTGAGAAGGTTTCTGAGAAGAACAGTCTGAACGTGACGGATTTTTATTCCCTCGAAGAAACAGATATCGCCATGGAAAAGGACCTGATTGATCTGCTGGAAATGGAGCCGTCTGAAACAGTATCCGAAAATATGCCTGAATTTCAGGAACTGTCAGACAGCAGCCCGGTTTTCATAAAAAATGACGCTGAAATTCAGGATCAGCCACGGTCAGATACTGTGCCTGAACAGATAACAGAGCCTCAGAAAATACCCGGAAAATCTTCGGACACGCTGGCAGAATATCTGGAAGATATTGTAAAAGATATTATATGCGAAAAAATTGATCAGATGGTCCTCGATCAGCAAAGAATTGTTGACGTGATAGAGAAAGCTGTTTTAAAAGAAAAAAACAAGCTGATAAGAGACCTCACGGCTGACGGATAAGCTTTCAAAGATTTTCAGCATTGCAAAGCCGTTTTACAGTAAAACGATTTTCCAAATCGTTTCAGCAGATCAAACGGCTTGCAAAGCCGTTTTACAGTAAAACGCCCAGTCTTAAAATAGACGCAAATCGTTTTCCTCGTTCCCAAGCCGGGGCTTGGGAACGAGGGAACACACTTTTTCTCGTTCCCAAGCCC
>DYRK01000774.1 GCA_020718785.1 Desulfatirhabdium butyrativorans
ATTTCCATCGAACAGAAAACCGCGAGCCACAACCCGCGTTCAACTGTGGGAACAGTTACGGAAATTTACGACTACCTTCGTCTGCTGTTCGCCAGAGTCGGAGATCCTCATTGTCATCAGTGCGGAAAGCCTATCGCGTCCCAGAGCATAGATCAGATAACAGACCGGATTCTGTCTCTGCCTGAAAAAACAAAGATTGTCATTTTATCCCCGCTGATAACAGATCAGAAAGGAAGCCATGAAAAACTTTTCAGACGCTTGAAAAAAGACGGATTTGCCCGGGTCCGGGTGAACGGGGAAATGCGCGATATCGAAGATGTCGGCACACTGGATAAAAACAGAAAGCACAGCATTGATGTGGTGGTTGACCGGCTTGTCGTCAAAGAAGACATAAAAAAGCGGCTGGCAGATTCGCTGGAACTCGCGCTGTCCCAGTCCGACGGACTGGTTACAGTGGATATTGTCGGCGGGGAAACGGTTCTGTTCAGCGAAAAATCAGCCTGTATCACATGCGGTATCAGTTATCCGGAATTTACGCCCGCGAGCTTTTCCTTCAATTCGCCGCAGGGCGCGTGTCCCAAATGCGACGGTCTGGGTTCACGCACCGAATTCGATCCGCGGCTGATTATTCCCGACCCGGAACTTTCGCTGAGAGACGGTGCCGCAGCGCCCTGGGCAAACCGGAATTCTTCCTATTACGTGGAATTTATCGAAGACCTGACGCGGCATTACGGAGTTGATATTTACACGCCTTACAAAAATCTTCCCGAATCTTTCAGAAATGTCCTGCTTTACGGTTCCGGAGAGGAACAGATCACCTTTCATTTTGAGCAAAGGGCTTATCGGAAAGTTTTTGAAGGTATTATCGGGAGCTTGCAGCGCAGGTACATGGAAACAGAATCCCCGCAGATGCGCGAAGATATTCAGCGGTATATGAATTTCCGGCCCTGTCCCGAATGCGCGGGCGCGAAACTGAACAAGGCGGCAATGGCTGTGACTGTGGGAGAAAGTTCCATATCGCAGGTCACTGCATTGTCTGTGGCAAACGCGCATACCTTTTTTAAAGAGCTGACCCTGGACGGCAAAAAAGCGGTCATTGCCCGGAGAATTCTCAAGGAAATCACGGACCGGCTCGGATTTCTTGAAAATGTTGGGCTTTCCTATCTCACGCTGGACCGGTCTGCGAACACGCTTTCCGGAGGGGAAAGCCAGCGGATCCGGCTTGCCACACAGATCGGTTCCAAGCTGACCGGCGTGCTGTATGTCTTGGATGAACCGAGCATCGGACTTCATCAGCGCGATAATCAGCGGCTGCTGGCAACTCTCCTGAAAATGCGCGATCTTGGCAATACCGTGCTGGTGGTGGAACATGACGAAGAGACCATCCGTGCAGCGGATTATGTGGTGGATATGGGCCCTGCCGCGGGAATAAACGGCGGAGAAGTGGTGTTTGCAGGAACGCCGGAAGCTCTGTTAAAGGATAAAAATTCTCTGACCGGTCAGTATTTTTCAGGCAGAAAGCGTATTGAAATTCCTTTGGTCAGGCGTGGCGGAAACGGTAAAAAACTTATTATAAGAGGCGCGTCCGAAAACAATCTGAAAAATATTGACGCGGAGTTTCCGCTGGGATGCTTTATCTGTGTCACAGGAGTGTCCGGCTCAGGAAAATCTTCTCTTGTGCTGGAAACAGTGTATCCCGCACTTTCCCGGCAATTTTACCGCAGCCGCGCGTCAGCAGGCGCGTATGCCGGACTTTCCGGGCTGGAATATATTGACAAGGTGGTCCACATTGATCAGTCCCCTATCGGCAGAACCCCGCGTTCCAATCCCGGAACTTATACGGGCCTGTTCACGCATATCCGTGATATGTTTGCCCAGACCCCGGACGCTCGGCTGCGCGGTTATAAGCCGGGCAGATTCAGTTTCAATGTCAAAGGCGGGCGATGCGAAGCCTGTCAGGGAGACGGAATTATCAAAATCGAGATGCACTTTCTCCCGGATGTGTATGTTGCCTGCGATGTATGTCACAGCAGGCGTTACAACCGGGAAACCCTTGACATCCGCTATAAGGGAAAAAATATTGCAGATGTTTTGGATATGACGGTGAATCAGTCTCTGGCGTTTTTCGGGAATATCAGTTCTATACGCTCAAAGCTTCAGACTCTCGCGGATGTGGGACTGGGATATATCCGTATCGGACAGCAGGCAACCACTCTTTCCGGCGGTGAGGCGCAGCGCGTCAAGCTGTCAAAGGAACTGAGCAAAAAAGCCACGGGCAGAACGGTCTATATTCTTGACGAACCCACAACGGGCCTGCATATTGACGATATCCAGAAATTGCTGACCGTGCTGAACCGGCTCACGGAAATGGGCAATACGGTGATTGTGATCGAGCATAATACGGATGTGATAAAATCCGCGGATTATCTCATTGATCTGGGACCCGAAGGCGGCGACGAGGGCGGATATATCGTGGGCTGCGGTACGCCTGAACAACTTGCCGAAATCAAAGCTTCTTATACTGGGCAGTTTCTGAAAAAGATATTGAAGTGAGA
>DYRK01000775.1 GCA_020718785.1 Desulfatirhabdium butyrativorans
TTTTCTATGAATTCATCATCGAGTTTCTTAATTCTGTTGAGCGATTCCCCGATAATACCGCCGATCCGATAACGGCGGCGCCTTCTTCTCCGATCCGGCCGCGTATTCTGCTCAGGGTGCTGTGATCAATAAAGGTCGGCAGTTTGTCGTCCGGGACATTGCAGAAATACTGAATGTAACGGTTTTCCTTCACCCGGCTGACGGCTTCCCGGTCGCCCGGACCCCGCAGCTTCTTAATAATAAGGATGGCGGAAAACGTGCGCGGCGGGACGGCATTCCGCCCGGCGGAATCGCTGTAAAACGGGATCAGCCCGTCCGTGATTTCCTGCCAGGGAATGATTTTTCTCAGAACGGCAAGCTGATGCGCCGGATCTGGCCAGAGAGGCAGATTGTTGTGTTTTGACACTATGCTCAGTATCGGAAAAATAATACTCTCGCAGATTATATATTCGTTGATATAGTTTCGTCTCAGTTCCAGATTTTCTTTGACAAAGTTAAAAATATCCTCTTTGATGAGAATTTCCCGTTCCTGCAGAAATGACAATTCCACAAGCCTGATATTGAATTTTATTGCGACTTCCTCATAAGTAAGAAATCTGCCGTAAGCCATATTTCCTCCTGTTTTAAGGTAAAACGGCTTTGCTAAAATTGGCATTTCAGCACTCCGGACTTTGAAACGATTTGAGTCTGTTTTAAGCAGAGGCGTTTTACCGTAAAACGGCTTTGCAAGCCGTTTTTAATATCCCAACGCGGAGCCGACCTGAAAAACCGTGACTGCCAGCGTAAATGCCAGCAGCGTATTGTATATCATGGAAAACAGCCCCCATTTCCATGATCCGGCTTCTTTGGCAATACAGACCACAGCGACAAAGCAGGGCGCATAAAACATGATGAAAATAATCAGACTCATTGCCGAAAGCGGACTCCAGTTCGGCAGTCGGGCAAGTCTTTCGGAAAGCGGACCGCTTTCATCAGGGTCAATTTCCCCCAGAGAATATGCCGTACCCAGCGAAGACACAATCACTTCTTTGGCGGCAAACCCGCCCAGCAGAGCGATATTGACCCGCCAGTCAAATCCTGCCAGCCGGGTCAGGCTTTCCAGCGAGGTTCCGATGCGTCCGGCCACAGAACATTTAAGCCTTTCTTCGGCTTCTTTTGCATCAATGACTCTGATCTGCTTTTTAAGAGCTTCTGCCTCGGGAGACAATCCTGTTTCTTTACCCCCGGTTTCCCGGACTGCCGAATCCGGCACAGATGCTTTCAGGCGTTCACGCTGCTGTTCAAAGTCCCTGAGTTCAGTCTCAGGCAGTCCGGGAAAGGTCATCATTGCCCATATCAGAACAGAAATTCCCAGAATCACGGTTCCGGCTTTTCTGACATATTGCCATGTTCTTTCAAAGGTGTGAATCAGCAGTCCTTTGAAAGTGGGCAGACGGTAGGGTGGAAGTTCCATTACAAAAGGCATTGACTCGCCTCTGATCACGGTAAGCCTCAGCAGTTTTGCGACAATCAGCGCGCCTGCCCATGAAATCAGCGTAAATACAAACATCAGCGTGCTTTTGTGTTCTGAAAAAAAAGCTGCAATCAGCAGGGCAAATATCGGAAGTTTCGCGCCGCAGTTCATAAAGGGAGCAGTGAGAATTGTTGCCAGACGCTCACGGGGCGAGCGCAGAGTCCGGGTTGCCATTATTCCGGGAACCGCACAGCCGCCGGCAATTCCTCCGGAGATTATATAAGCCATGACCGAGCTTCCGTGCATACCGAATGTCATAAAAACTCTGTCCAACATGAATGCCACCCTTGCCAGATATCCGGAATCTTCCAGCAGTGCAATCCCGAAAAACATGAACATAATCAGGGGAACAAAGCCTATAACTCCGCCCACGCCGTCAATAATGCCGGATACAATCAGAGATTTGAGAAGTCCGTCCGGCAGATTTGCGGATACGATATCTCCGATTCTTTCAAAAAAACTTTCACACAATCTCACCGGCAGTTCGCTGTAAGTAAATGTGATCTGATAAAGCCCCAGCAATACCGCCATCATAATGATCGGTCCCAGAAAGCGGTCGGTCACAATCCGGTCTATTTTATCGGACGCATAAAGCCTGTCCTCATTGCCCTTGCGCCGGATCACGCCCTGCCGGAGAATGGAGCTGATGTAGCCGTAGCGGTAATCCGCAACCAGGGCTTCGGGATAGGTATCCACGGTTTCCCGCAGATGATCGGCAACAGTTTCAACCATTTTCTCAAATTTTACCGCAAGCTTGGGATTGTGTTTCCGTCCTTTTGACACGATAACTTCGTCATTTTCCATATATTTCACGGCAGTCCAGCGGGGAGGATAAATATCGGTCATGAAACTGTCTGCTTCGATTTCCTTTTCCATTTCAAGGATCACCCTGCCCAGATCGTCTCCGTAAGATATTCGGAGGGGGCGATCTTCTTTCTTCTGTGCAGCCAGATCCGCCGCGGCTTTCATGAGTTCGTGTTTGCCGTAACCTGTACGGGCAATGAGAGGAACCACAGGAACGCCCAGCAATGCAGAAAGTT
>DYRK01000776.1 GCA_020718785.1 Desulfatirhabdium butyrativorans
AGTTTCGGAAAAGCCAAAGCAGATGACTCGTCTGAACACGACTACAGCTATATGCCGTTTAGCATCGCAAATTTCAAATTTTACAGATGTCCTGAACCGGGTGAACGATTGTGGAGTCATGTTCGGCTTGAAGATTTTCAAACGCCTAGCCATTCAGTAATAGGCAATATATCTATTTTTGACGATGCCGGACAGGTAGTCGCAGAAGTCACGGGCTTTGAATTCAGAAAAACAAGCCGGGAATCTCTGTTACAGGCAATCCGGAAAGGTTCGGATTGGTTTTACGAAGTTTTATGGAAGCCCAAATCCCATTCCCCGAACCCCGAACCCCGAACCCCGAACCCGGGCACATGGCTCATTTTTGCAGATCGGAAAGGTTTGGGATCAGCATTGGCAAAGCGTTTGAAAGCGCATGGGGAAAGCTGTATGATGGTTTTTCCGGGAGAAAATTATGAGACATTAGATGAAGAACACTTTCGCATCAATCCGGCAGAACTAAAGGATTTTCAACGATTGACTCATGAATGCGGAGGCGTATTCAAGGGTATTGTCCATCTGTGGAGTCTTGAAGAGACAGAATCTTCATCGCTCGGTCTGAAATCTGCAATCTATATGGTTCAAGCCGGCTGGATTGAAATTCCTCGGCTGTGGTTAGTAACACGAGGAGCGCAGCCTGCCGGTGAAAAATCTGTGCCGTTGAATGTACATCAATCGCCCTTGTGGGGGCTGGGACAAGTCATTGCACTGGAGCATCCTGATTTTCATTGCGTGCGCCTTGATTTAGACCCGTCGGCAAATAGCGATGAAGTTCGGGCTTTATTTGAAGAAATCTGCCTCCCGGACGAAGAACCGCAGATTGCATGGCGGGAAAGTATCCGATATGTTGCCCGCTTAGTCAAAGGTTCAAAATTAAGCGTTAAAAGTCCGGCAAGTTTGAGAACTGACGGGAGCTATCTGATTACCGGCGGTACGGGTGCGTTGGGGCTTAGAATTGCTTCTCAATTGATAAAAAACGGTGCGAGATATTTGATTCTCATGAGTCGGCGAGGGGCGTCGGATGCGGCTCGGCAAACAATAACTCAACTGGAACAGAGCGGCTCAACGGTGCTTGTGGTAAAAGCGGATGTCTCGATTTCCAAAGAAGTCGCCGAAGTTCTGACGAAAATAAAGACTTCTATGCCGCAGTTGCTTGGTATTGTTCATGCTGCCGGTATTCTGGATGACGGCGTTCTGATACAACAAAATTGGGAGCGATTTCAAAAAGTAATGGCTCCGAAAGCAGACGGCGCATGGCATCTGCATAAATTGACATCGGACATGCCTTTGGATTTTTTTATCTGCTTTTCTTCTATTGCCTCTTTGCTCGGGTCGCCGGCCCAAGGCAATTATGCGGCTGCCAATGCTTTTCTTGATGCGCTGGCGCATCATCGCCGGGCAATGGGGCTGCCGGGTCTGAGTATCAACTGGGGACCGTGGGAACAAAGCGGAATGGCTGCCAGCGTGAGTCATCGGAATCAGACTCGGTGGAAAGCTCGGGGCGTGGACACGCTTCCGCCGGAAAAAGGATTAGAGATATTCGAACAGCTTTTCGGACAGGACATGGCGAGAATCGGCGTGTTTCGGGTGGACTGGTCCGAATTTCTGAAGCAATTTTCTCAAGACAGATTGCCGCTCTTTTTGGAAGCTTTCAGCCGATCTCATAAAATCTCGGACAAGCCGCCGGAACAGCAGTCGGAATTTCTCAAGCAAATAGAAGCACTACCTGTCAAATCCCGGCGGGAGTTTTTAGAAAAGCATATCCGTTCCCGAATTGCAAAGGTTTTGGGATTGACTTCTTCGGAAGATATAGAATCCAGCCAAAGCCTCTTTGAGATAGGAATGGATTCTCTCATGGCTGTTGAGTTGAAAAACTCACTTGAAACCGAACTGGGGCGGTCTCTGCGTTCCACGCTGGTGTTTGATTATCCTACGGTAGAAGCACTGGCGGATTATCTGACAGGGTCGGTGCTTTCAGCAGATGAATCGGCGACATCCGTCAAAGAAAATGCGAAAGATATTCAGTCCGAAATTCTGTCGGAGATCGAACAGCTTTCCGAAGACAAATTGGAAGCAGCAATTGACGACGAGTTGAATGCTTTGATGGGTAAGAGGTAAGAGGTTAGGGGTGAGAGGTGCATAGATGAGCGGTATTTCCGAAAGAATCGAACAGTTGACGCCTTTGCGGCGTGCGCTTTACGGACTGAAAGAAATGCGGGCAAAGCTTGACGCTATGGAGCAGGCAAATACCGAGCCGATAGCGATTATCGGAATGGCCTGTCGTTTTCCCGGAGGGGCAGATACGCCGGAAGCGTATTGGAATCTTTTGCATAAAGGTGTGAATGCCGTCAAAGAAGTGCCGAAAGATCGCTGGGATATTGATGCTTATTATGATCCGGATAGAGATGCGCCCGGCAAAATGAACACCCGCTGGGGCGGATTTTTAGAAACGCCGATAGATAGCTTTGACGCTTATTTTTTCGGTATTTCGCCGACAGAACTTCTCACGCTTGATCC
>DYRK01000777.1 GCA_020718785.1 Desulfatirhabdium butyrativorans
GATTTCATAAGCTTTTTTTCTTTCTTTCATTTTTTCTCGTTCCCAAGCCCCGGCTGCCTCCTCGTTCCCAAGCCCCGGCTTGGGAACGCTTATGCGCCCGAAGCCCCGGCTTCGGTCCGTCTCCCGTCACGGGAAGCCGGGCTTCCCCGGCAAGCAGGGGCAAAAAATATTTTGCCCTTACAATCTGGGGCTTGCCTCCTCGTTCCCAAGCCCCAGCTTGGGAACGCATCTGCGCCCGAAGCCCCGGCTTCGGTCCGTCTCCCGTCACGGGAAGCCGGGGAGCTTCCCCGGCAAGCAGGGGCAAAAAATATTTTGCCAGTAGGGGCAAAAAATATTTTGCCCTTACAAGCTGGGGCTTGGGAACGAGGGTTCAGAGGGTTCACGAGGGTTCAATCCCGATTCTCAGAACCGTCAGCCGATGCGGTCAGTTCAGGGTCAGTCTGAGGCGCGATATTCATATAATTGAGTGTTTCAAGCGCGATGCTCCTGAACGCCGGGGCAGCCACAATTCCGCCGTAATGATTTTTCTGAGGCTCGTCAATTATGACCACGACAGACAGTCCGGAACCTTCGGCGATGATAAACCCGATAAAAGAGGCAACATATTTTCCCCTGGCATATTCTCCCCTGCTGTCTGTTTTCTGTGCGGTTCCTGTTTTCCCGTAAACAGAATATCCCGGCAATGCCGCTGCCTCTCCTGTTCCCCCTTTTTCCACCACAGTTTTCATCATGTTTTTCACCGTAACCGAGGTTTCCGAAGAAATTGCCCTTCGGACTTTGGAGGGACTGAAAGTCTGTATGATCTGCCCTCTGTAATCGCTTATGGCTCTTACAATATAAGGCTTCATAAGAATCCCGTCGTTTGCAATGGCAGAAACCGCGGCGATTAACTGTATGGCAGATACGGAAAGTCCGTGACCGAAAGAGATGGCTCCCGCGTCAATTTCGGACCAGCGGCGAAAAGAAGACAATGATCCCGCGGTTTCGCCGGGGCAGTCAATCCCGGTTTTTTCCCCGAAACCGAATCGCCGCAGAGTTCTGTAGAGTGTCTCGTGACCGATCATTTTTCCCACTTTGATCGAACCGATATTGCTGGAATATTTTATAATTTTCTCTAAAGAAAGCCAGCCGTAGGGATGAGTATCATGAACCGTATCTTCCCCGACAGAATACGCGCCTTTTTCACAGAAAAAAATAGTGTCCGCCGTGCATGCCCCGGATTCGATTGCCGCGGCCGCGCTGAAAATCTTCATGGTTGATCCCGGCTCAAACGGGTCAGTGACTGCACGGTTACGCCGCGTCTTTTCGTCAGATCCTGAGAAAGCATTGGGATTGAAGAGGGGCCAGTGAGCCAGTGCCAGAACTGCTCCTGTATCGGGAATCATGACCGCCGCGATTCCGGATTTTGCCGAAAAAGAGGCAATTGCTTCTTTCAGCGCGCTTTCTGCAATGTACTGTACGGTCCGGTCAATTGTGAGAATCAGATTGTTTCCGCTGTAATCACCTGTTTTTTCATTTAATATTGTTTTTCCGTCTCCGTCGTCCGCACAGGAGACCGCGGGTATGGAAAAATTGCGCCCCAGAGCGTCTATCAGAACTTTGGAATTGCCGGACCTGTTTCTGAGATAAGAATCGTAATATGATTCTGCTCCGCCCAGCCCCTGACCGTCTATGCCTGTGAATCCGAGTACCTGCGAGGCGAGCATTCCGTTAGGATAAAAGCGGCTGTGTTCGGGAATCAGACTTATTCCCTGAATATTAAGCGATCTGACCGCTTCTGTTTCCGCGGGAGTTGTCTGGCGTTTGATCCATACAAAGGATTTTTCGGAACCGAGTTTGGATTTTAACAGATTCACATCTGTTTTCAGCACATTTCCGAGAGCCTGCGCCGCGGCTGCCGGATCCGTGATATAGGACGGATGTGCGGCCACAGACTTCACGTCATCCACGCTGACAGCAAGTTCTCTCCCGTTGGTATCGTATATGATTCCCCGTTTTCCCACAGAAGGAACAGTCCGTTCACACTGGGTTGCGGCTCTGCGCGACAGTTCTTCATGGCAGAATATCTGAAGATAAACTGCTTTTGAGGTAATGATCACAAAGAAGATGACAAAAAAAACAGCGACACTCATCACCCGCAGCCGAATATGTTGTTTTTCACCCGTTTTCATGGAATGATAACCATCTGTTCCGGAGCCGGCGTAGTCAGCCCCAACTGATTTTTTGCGATTTTTGCGATCCGTTCAGGCGATTTCAGCCTTGCAAGTTCTATTTTCAGATTATTCTGCTGGGTTATAAGATACAGGCGTTTCTTTGTCTCAATAGAAATCTCATATCCGACCTGAGTACATTCAACCCTGCACCGAGTATAAAAAAGAAGCTGGAAAATGAAAATCCACATAAGGATAAACCATAAGCCCATTGTTTTCAATTCATATTTTTTCACATCGGAACCTCCGTATAAATCCGCACTGAAACGATTTTGCAAAAACGGCTTTTCCTCGTTCCCAAGCCCCAGCTTGGGAACGCATCTGCGCCCGAAGCCCCGGCT
>DYRK01000778.1 GCA_020718785.1 Desulfatirhabdium butyrativorans
GCCCCGGCTTTTTCCTCGTTCCCAAGCCCCGGCTTTTTCCTCGTTCCCAAGCCCCGGCTTGGGAACGCATCTGCGCCCGAAGCCCCGGCTTCGGGTCTCCCGTCACGGGAAGCCGGGGAACCTCCCCGGCAAGTGCGTTCCCAAGCAGGGGCTTGGGAACGAGAAAAACACCCTCTAAGATTCCGCAGAGTGATATATGAGCATTCAGACTTTTCTACGAAACATTCCGCCGGACAGCTACGGCTCTGACGAAAGAGAAGATTTCCGTCAGAAAACATTGCAGAAAATTTTATCCGCTGTTCCTGAAGTCATTTCCCGCTTTTCTTCTGTACGGCGGGCATATCTGTTCGGCTCCGTAACGCAGGCAGAAGCTTTTCAGGACGAATCGGACGTTGATATCGCGGTCGAAGGCGCAGCCGCGGAAGACTACTTCGGTTTATGGAACGCATTGGAGCAGATTCTGCCCGGTGTGACCGTTGCTTTATGCGAACTCGGACCTGATTCGGATTTTACCCGCAAGATTCGCAAGGACGGGCTGCTGCTTTACGATGTAGTTTACTCTCACGATCAGGAAACAACGGCGGGTTTCACCAACCCTGCAGGTGAAATAACCACGGAGGTTTAAAAATGGCAAAAGCTGATGACATTGCAGACGTTCCCAAGCTGGGGCTTGGGAACGAGAAAAGTTTTTCTCACGCATGGCGTTTTATCCGTGTCGGGGGCTTCGATCATGTTCTCCTCGAGACCGGGGATGACTTGGCTGCTCTTGAACGGCTCGACCAGAAACTATGGGCAGCTTTAAGCTGTCCGACCCAGGGCCTGGAGTTTGACTCTGCTACGCTTTCACTTATTGACACGGACGGAGACGGCCGTATCCGTGCGCCTGAAGTGATCGGAGCTTTGAAATGGACGATTTCTCTGATTAAAAATCCGGATGATCTCATCCGGGGAGCCGGAGAACTGCCCCTGTCAGCTATCAACGACAGTATCCCCGAAGGCAGAGACATTCTGGCATGTGCAAAGGAAATTCTTGCCAATAATGGGAAAAAGTCCGCTGAAGCTATTACGCTGGAAGACACCGCAGACAGTTCAAAGGTTTTTGTAACCGCCAAATTCAACGGCGACGGCGTTTTGCCTGCCATTGCTGCCGAAGACGATGCAGTCGGAAAAGTCATTGAGGACATCATTGTCTGCATGGGGTCCGAGCAGGACCGGAGCGGTCTTCCGGGCATCACAAAGGAAAAAGAGATTGAGTTTTTCAGCAAAGCCCGGCAGTATGCCGACTGGTGGAGAAAATAGGCTTGCAGCGAATCCGGGAAATACTGGCAGGTCAGAGTGAGCAGATAATCGCAGAGCTTATTGAAAAAGACAAAGCCCTTGAATCTGCTGCCAATTCGGTTACAGCTCTGAACAAACTCATCCGCTACTACCGGGATATTTATACGTTTCTGAACAATTTCGTATCGTTCCATGATTTCTACAATCCGAAAAAGAAGGCTGTTTTTCAGACAGGAACCCTTTATTTAGACGGGAGGAGCTGCGATCTGTGCATCCGAGTCGGAGATGTTGCAGCGCACAGCACATTGGCTCAGTTGGGGGGAACATATCTGGTTTACTGCGAATGTACCCGCAAAGGCAGCAGTGAAAAGATAAAAATAGCCGCTGCCTTCACAGAGGGCGATTCGGACAATCTGATGGTGGGACGGAACGGCATTTTCTACGACCGTCAGAACCGTGACTGGGATGCAACCATTGTCAGGATTGTCGAGCATCCGATCAGTATCCGTCAGGCATTCTGGTCGCCTTACAAACGCTTTGCACGCATGGTTCAGGAACAGATCGAGAAAGTAGCCTCGGCGCGAGACAAATCCGTGGATGCCGGTGCGGCAGGAATCATCACTCACGTCAGCGCAAAAGCGGAAGCCGGCAAATCAGCACCGGTTCAGCCTTTTGATGTGGGGAAATTTGCGGGAATTTTTGCCGCGCTGGGGCTGGGTCTCGGAGCCATCGGAACCGTAGCCGCGTCGGTTGTCACAGGATTTATGGGACTCGAATTGTGGCAGATGCCCCTTGCATTCGCAGGACTGATGCTGCTTGTTTCCGGTCCTTCGATGGTCATTGCCTCGCTGAAACTTCGTCAGCGGAATCTGTCGCCGATTCTGGATGCCTGCGGATGGGCGGTCAACACCCGCGCCAGAATCAATATTCCCTTCGGCAGTTCGCTGACTACCATAGCGAAACTTCCGGAAGGTTCGAGCCGTCTGCTTGCCGATCCTTTTGCGGAAAAGACCAGACCGTGGAGGCTGTACATCCTCATTCTGATAATGCTGGCGGCTGCCTCATTGCTCTGGCAGAACGGAACAGTACAGAAATGGAGCGGTTTCTGAATTTTTTGAATTCTCAGCATGTATGACGATTTTGCAGATCGTTTTTTCCTCGTTCCCAAGCCCCAGCTTGGGAACGCGTCTGCGCCCGAAGCCCCGGCTTCGATCCGTCTCCCGCCACGGGAAGCCGGGGAGCCTCCCCGGCAAGTGCGTTCCCAAGC
>DYRK01000133.1 GCA_020718785.1 Desulfatirhabdium butyrativorans
CCCCGGCTTCCCGTGACGGGAGACGGCCCGAAGCCGGGGCTTCGGGCGCAGACGCGTTCCCAAGCCGGGGCTTGGGAACGAGGAAAAAAGCGCATCCGGAGTGCTGAGGTGCTAAACCATTTTAATATAAGATTGGCATTTCAGCACTCCGGATCGGGTTTCACGGATTCATCTGATACGCGTCTGCCAGCGGATAAACATGGTTCTTCCACACTCTGTCAAAACGCGCCGGATCAGCAAGCGGTTTTCGGATCATTTTGAGGCACATTTGCATCTGAGCCTCGGAGCTGCCCGGTTTGGAATACAACTGGAGTGCGAATTTCGAAAAATCCCTTACGAGAAAATCAAAAATCTGATCCAGAATATCTTCCCCGATTTTATAAATCTTCGCATTCTCGATGATAAGCTGGCCGTAAGCCGTGAGAGTGAACAGTTCTCCGAGATTCAGCAGAAAATCAATATCTTTTGCCTGTTCCTCGGTGGGTCTTGCTTTTACAAGAAATTCTTTCAGAACCTCGATCTGAGACTGAAACACTTTCACATTGGGCAAATCCGCGCTGTTATATGCAATCCGGTAATCATGAAAAAGGATATTGCCCAGCCCTTTGGCGGGACCCTGATTGAACAGAAAAGCATCATGCTCAGGCTCTGACTGTCTGGGAATTTCCGGAAACTCGGCGGGCCTGAAAAAATAATTTGCCATGAATTTGATAATCAGAGCCATGTTTACATGAACCGTTCCTTCCAGTTTCGGAAGTCCGCGGATATCGCGTGCCGCGGTTTCAAAATAGGTATCCTGTTCAAAGCCTTTTGCCGCGATCACATCCCAGATCAGATTGACCACTTCTTCCCCCTGAGTCGTAACCTTCATTTTCACGATGGGGTTATAAAGCAGGTATCGCCGATCTTCGGCGCACGCGGAACGCATATAATCCGCGGCTCTTGAGGCAAAAAGTTTCATGGCGGTCAGACGGGCGTAAGCGTCTGTAAACAATTGTCTGACATGGGGAAAATCAGTGACCGGATGATTGTAAAGGATACGATGCGCCGCGTGGGTTACCGCTTCGTAAAAAGCATGGGTGCATATTCCGATGGATGCCCAGCCCAGATTGAACTTGCCGACATTGACGGTATTCAAGGCAGAATCCCACGCGTTCTGTCCCTGAGAAAGAATATCCGCGTCCGTGACCGGATATCCGTTCAGGGCATATTCAGCCACGTAATTCTGCGTATTGGTGACATTTTTAATCAGATCATAGTTTTCATGCTGCGAATCTGCGGCAAAAAACACATAGTTTCCGGTTTCCGAATTTTTTCCGAAAGTTGAGACCATGCGGGCTTTGTTGGCATTGCCGATATAATATTTGCCGCCGTCAGCCACGTATTTGCCCTGAGAAAGCGGGGTCAGCATCATTTCGCCGGAATACAGATCCGCGCCGTGAGCTTTTTCCGAAAGACCGAAGGCAAAAATTTCGCCGTCTTTCAGCAACTGAGCAGCCTTTTTCTTTGCGGCTTCGTTGTCGCCCATCCATATCGGGCCCAGTCCGAGAATGGAAACCTGCCAGGTGTACCAGTAGCATAAACCGTAAAAGCCCAGAATTTCATTGAAATCACAGTTGCGGAACGTATCCCAGCGCGCATCCTTGTCATCCGTGTATGCCGGAGGGGTGAGAAGGGTCGCAAAAATCTTCTCCTGTTTGACAAATTCCAGAAAATCAGCGTACCATACGCGCTCATGGTCATCGTCTTTTAAGCTTTTTTTACCTTTTTTTTCAAAAAATGCAATTGTTTTAAGCATAATTTCTCTTGATTTTTCATCAAGATGTTCATAGCCCTGAGTCTTGGGATTTAAGAGAATCACGAAGCTGCTCCTTTCACAAAGATATAATGTATATAATATCACTCTATTTTTTAATATATTAGTTCAATTGAGACGACATTACAAGTTGAAAATGAAAATCTTGACATTCCCTGCTGAAAAATGCAAAAAAGGGCGTATCGGCAGACGGGTCTGCTTTTCGACCCGGCTTTTCGGCTTTTGAAAGCCTTCCCGGCATCGTGCAGATGCTTAAAACCATAAGGGAAAAAGCAATGAATATACCGAGAGCGATAAATCCTTCGGATTATCAGCGCATTGTTTTTTTTACCGGTGCGGGGATGTCCGCGGAAAGCGGAGTTCCCACCTGTCGGCATAGGTGCCGGGTTCAGGGTGCCGGGTTCTGGGTGCTGGCTACCGACGAACCCGGAACCCGGCACCCTGAACCCAGATTGAGATCAATCCCGAACCTTCGGAACAGTCTCGTATTTATGATGAAATCATTCCGTCACCCGCGGGCAGAATTCTGCCGGGTCTTTTTATGCAGCCTGAGGCTTGAAACGTGGAAAATCAGCCATCTGAAATCAAAACCGGTAAAATCAAAAGCAGCAGAATCATCATTGCAGCCCTGATCTTTTCAGCTTTCTGTTTCGGTATCTGGTTCCTGTTTTTCAGACAGGAGATCATTCATATTGCCATGGTCGCCCCCATGTCCGGGGATAGCGCGGCAGTAGGAAACTCTTTTATACAGGGAGTGAATCTGTATCTGGATTCGGTCAATGAAAAAGGCGGTATTGACGGAAAAAAAATTGTTCTGGATGTTTACGATGATCAGAACAACGCGGATACTGCCAGAGAAAAAGCAGAACAGATCGTGGAAGAAAAGCGCGCGATGGCTGTCATCGGACACCATTACAGCAGTTGCTCCATCAGCGCGGGGAAAGTTTATAAAGAGTACGGCATTCCTGCCATCAGCCCGGCATCAACCAACGTGGCTGTAACCAAAGGGAATGAATGGTATTTCAGGTCTTCTTTCAATGACGATATTCAGGGCCGGTTTATCGCTTCTTATGCAAACAAAGTATTCGAAGCAAAGACAGTCAGCATTATCCATGAAGATGATGCTTACGGAGATTATATTGCCAAGGTATTCGAGAAAACCTGCAATGAACTCGGCGTGGAGGTAAAGTATAAATGGCCCCTTGAGATCAAAAGCGAAATTCTGGAACAGGAAATGAACCGGATTGTCGCGGACCTGCAGTATAAAGAAAAAGAAGCCGGCGTCATTTTTATTTCCACCCATGCCGAACCGGGTGGCAAAATTGTAAAACTCATTCGGGACGCTATGATCAGAAATACCATCATTGCGCCGGACAGCTTTTCTTCGGAAAGCTTTCAGCAGTTGTTTCTCAAATATCTCAAAGAAAAAAACAGCCCCGGTTTTTACACTGACGGCATATATACGACAACACCGCTGATATTCGATACCACCAATGAAAAAGGGCTGAAATTCAGGGAAGCCTATATGGAACAGTACGGGGGAAAAGAACCGGGCTGGCATGCCGCGTTTGCTTATGATACGGCAATGGTGATTGCGGAAGCCCTGAAAAATACTGTTCCTAAAACAAAAGCCGAGGAAAAGAACGATACGCTGGCAGTCCGGCGAAAAAAAATCCGTGACTATCTTGCAAGTCTGAACAGCATGAACGAGGCGATAGAAGGTGTGACCGGCTACAACTTTTTTGACGAAGAAGGGGATTCCCAAAAGCCGATCTTTATGGGAACATATAAAAATCAGAAGCTTATTTCCGCGCTGACCCAGTTCCGCGCCATACCGAATATCAGTGAGGTTCCGGATTTCAAAGATGCTGTCAAAAAAGGGAATGCCCTTATGTTTGACGGCAAGTATTCGTATAAAGTCAATGTGGTTTATACGGGTATAGAAATCAATGAGATCAGCGAATTAGATGTGGATAACTTCACCTGCATGCTTGATTTTTATCTGTGGTTCCGCTATCAGGGCGACATCAATATAGAAGATATCGAATTTCTCAATGCCGCGGATCCTATTCAGCTCCCCAAACCTGCCCTTTCAAAAGACGAAGGGGAACTGAAATACCGTCTGTATCAGATCAAGGGAAAATTCCGGGCAGACTTTATCCCCAATCTCCATATTTTCGGCCAGCATATCCTCGGCATCAGTTTCCGCCCCAGGGCATTGGACCGCAACAACCTGATTCTTGTCAAAGATATTCTCGGAATGCGGATCACTTCGGACAAATCTCTTTTGGAAAAAATACAGAAAGCCCGGGTGCTGAATGAAATAGGCACGCGGGGAAGTCTCAGTCTGATCGAGGCAAAAGGAGATACGGTTCTCAAAGAAGTCAAACACAGATGGAAAATCAACGAAGTATGGTTTTTTCAGGATATTGTGCAAAAGCCCCTGCTGGGAAATCCCGCACATTTCAACGTGCAGGGCGGAACCCTTGACTATTCCCGATTCAATTTCGGCATCCGGATTATAGAAGAAGAGGAAATCATGATCCGCCGGAGATGGCCGCCGGACAGTCTGGCCGGTTATTTTACAATCGCTTCGGCTATAGTGACCCTCTTTCTCTTATTGGCTGTCAAAGGCTGGATCGGCCGGATGAAATACATGGATCTCCGGAAGCATTCGAAGTCAATCTTTTTTTTGCAGGCAGCATTTGTGACTATCCTGCTGTTAAGTGCGGAAGTCTTTGTCTTAGACATGTCATCGGAACTGACCGCCGCGACTTTTGACATGATTGTTATGGTATTCAACATTGTCTGGTGGGGTGTCAGAGCCTTTTTTTTAACCGTGGCAGTCGAGCGTTTTCTATGGATTCCCAGCGAAGAAAAAACAGGCCAGCCGATCCCCAAGATCTTAAGGGGATTAGTTTCGCTTATTATTTATATCCTGGCGATTATGGCTGTCGTGGCTTTTGTTTACAATCAGAAGCTCACGAGTCTTCTGGCAACTTCGGGCGTCATAGCGATGATTGTGGGTCTGGCAATACAGATCAATATCTCGAATATTTTTTCGGGTATTGCCATTAACGTGGAACGCCCGTTCAGAGTTGGCGACTGGGTGAAAATCGGCAATTTTACCGAAGGCAAGGTCACGGATATCAACTGGCGGACCACCCGTCTGAAAACAAGGGATGACACGATTCTGAATATTCCCAACAGTCAGGCATCGGAATCCCCTATTGAAAACTTCAGCCGCCCGAACAGGTGGTATTGGAAATATTATACGATTCATGTAGATCCTTCCCATCCTCCGGAACGGGTCAAAAAGATTCTTCTGGACGCGGCCATGGTTACCGAAGGAGTCACAAATGCCAGCACCCGTTTTCTCGGACTGACTGCCGGCATGACAGGTCAGAGCGAATCATGGGCTGCAAATTATCTCATCAGCACATTGGTGGAGGATTACGGAAAAAAATTTGCCCATAACGAGGCGGTCTGGCTGAATGTCTGGACCCATCTGAAAGCTGCCGGAATCAAGCATGTGATGGAGCGTCAGGAAGTTCAGATGTATTTTCAGGGCATGAAGAAGAGCAAAAGCGTCAAAACGACCAAGACGCTTGCGCTCCTGCAGGATTTATACGTCTTTGAGCCTTTTTCATCCGAGGATAAGCTTTCTCTCAGTAAAAAAATGCAAAGCCATCATTTCCGGACCGGACAGGTGGTGGTCGAGCAGGGAAAAGCCGGCGATTCCATGTTTGTGATTGCCGAGGGAGTGGTCAGCGTGACGGTGAAAATAGGAGACAAGCCGCCGCAGCAGGTTGCCACTCTGGGAACCGGCAACTTTTTCGGGGAACTGGCAATGCTGACCGGACAGATGAGAGGCGCGACCGTTACGGCATTGACAAAAACACATCTTTATGAAATAACTAAGGCAGATATTTTCCCCTTATTCGAGAAAAACAAGAATCTTATCGGTCCGATCAGCGACGTCATGGCAAAACGTGAAACAGACAAGAACAAGCAGACCGTATCACGCGAAGAGGAAAAGAAGAATGTGAGTTCCATGGCTGAAAAAATTTTCGGTCAGATAGAGGGCTTCTTCTTCGGACCGAAATGAGGGGAGGGTAAGAGGTGAGAGGTTCGGGGTCAGGGGTGATTCCCCTCACCCCGAACCTCTGACCCCGAACCCTCCAAAGGACTTTTATGCTTATACATGATGACATCTATTCTTGGGAAGGCTGGGGCGGCAAGCTGAAACTCGGCAGCGGGAGTTGCAGGCTCAGGATTTACGACCTTACAAAAGGAAACGAGAAAAAAGGACTGGCATATATGAAGCCCCTTATCGTGATAGTTTCGGATATCCCGGAAAGCAAAATGTCGGTCAAAAGCTGTGTCAGTCACGTGGCGACCTGTGTGGTGAGGGATTTCAAAATTGACCGGCATCGGATGCTGTGGGTGGAATATTATCCTGCCAAAACCTACGGGATCAACGATGAACACGTTATTCCGGAGCGATTCGACAGCGTCGAATTCGAATGGCATGACGACAGCGCGCTGCATCCGAAATGGAGACCGCTGAATCCGCAGATGGCGGAAAATCTGAAGAACATGATAGAAGAATAGCGCAACAAAACATTGATGTTACGGATAATATGAACAATGGAAAGATTATCGGAATCTTTTTACAATTGGCTTGCGGAACTGCGCCGAGCGTTTCACCGATGTCCGGAGTTGCAGTATAAAGAGGAAAAAACAGCCGCTATGATCGCCCAAGTGCTTGAATCTCTGGGCATTCCTTTTCAGACAGGAATCGGCGGAACCGGAATTGTTGCCACGCTCGAAGCGCAGCAGAAAGGTCCGACAGCGGCGTTCCGTGCAGATATGGATGCCCTGCCGATAGAGGAAGCCAATAATGTACCGTATAAATCGGAAATCAAGGGGCGGATGCACGCTTGCGGGCATGATGCCCATATCACGATTGCGCTCGGTATTATCAAATGGCTGACACAGGAGCAGGACTGGATTCGCAAGGGCTCGGGCAGGATTCTTTTCATTTTTCAGCCTGCGGAAGAAGGCGGCGCCGGTGCGAAAGCCATGTTGGACAGCGGCTTTTTCGATGCCGAACCGGTAGAAGCGGTTTTTGCCGGTCATGTGTATCCCGACCTGCCTGCGGGACATGCCGGCATTGCGGCTGAAATTTCCAATGCTGCCACAAATACGCTCAGAATCCGATTGAAAGGCAAAGGCGGTCACGGAGCATACCCTCATCAGTGCAAAGACCCGATTGTCGCCGGTGCATGGCTTGTGACCCAGTTGCAGACAATCATCAGCCGGAATCTCCCGCCCTTGGAAAGTGCGGTACTGACCATCGGGCAGTTTCATGCCGGAACAGCGTCGAATATTATTCCAGAAGAGGTTTTTCTGGAAGGGACGCTCCGAACTCTGACTACGGATATCCGCAGTCTTATGATACAGCGCATCGAGGAAACGGTCAGAGGTCTGGAAACAGGCTTCGGTATTTCCGCAGACCTCGATATTATCGAAGGATATCCGTCATTAGTCAATCATCCGGAACTGGTAAGTCATATACGTGCATGTGCCGCAGAACTGCTCGGACCCGATTGTGTGCATATCCGAAAACCGAGCATGGGCGCAGAAGATTTTGCTTATTTCTGCCAAAGATGGGGCGGTGTGATGGTGAATATAGGGTGCCACAATCCGAAAGAGGGCTTCCGCTACGGACTTCATTCTCCTCATTTCGACATTGACGAAAGTGTTCTGGAAACAGGAACCCTGCTTTTCGGACACGCGCTGATCCGCTATATCGCCGGAAAGCAGACCGGTTATTGATAAATCGGCAGATCAGCCCATCGTTTCAAAGCCCCGGATTGGGAACGCAATTCAGAGGAGAGAGTAACCACATAAAGATTAGGTGTGTTATGAATTCCGATACTATAGAACAGGATTTTCAAAGAGTATGGCAAATGTTTAAGGAAACTGACCGGAAATTCGAGGAAACCAATAGGATTCTGAAAGAAAACCTGAAAGAATCCGATAAATATTTCAGAAAGGTCAGAGAATTAGACCGCAACTGGGGAAAATTGGTCGAGGCATTGATAAGACCTTCTGTTGCCGCGCAGTTTCAAAAACGGGGTATTCGTGTGGAGGGTTCGGGACAGAGAGAAGAAAGGAAACGCGGGGGTGAGACCGTGGAAACAGATATTCTTCTTACCGACGCCGATTCTCTGGTAGCGGTCGAGGTCAAAACTACGCTCGGTGTGCAGGATGTGGATGAACATATAGAAAACCATCTGAATCCTTTTAAGAAATTCTTTCCGGAATATAAAGATAAAAAAGTCTATGGCGCGGTCGCCTATATTCATGCCGAGGAAAATGCGGACCGGTATGCGTATAAAAACGGCCTGTTCGTCCTGACATTTTCGGGCAAAGATACGGTAAAAATCAAAAATGACCGGAAATTTGTTCCGAAAGAATGGTGAAATCTTTCCCGGCAATGAATTGCCGGGCTATTTTCAGAAGTCCCTCCGGGACAAAAAAATTACTTTTCCAAAGTTTTTCTTGTTAACAAGTCTCGGCTTGAGAACAAAATTCAGAGAGGAGCATGAATAAAGCTTTCCTTGCAATCTCGTTACGAAGCTGGGGCTTCGTAACGAGAAAAAATACAGGAAACTCGCATGGAAAACCGTAAGTATTCATTCGGACGGTACTGAAAGAAAGCGGAAGGATTTCCGCATAAGACATACCGAAGTTTTTCTGAAGGGTGTCGGAAAAATAACAGCGGTATGCTCTGAAATTAAAAAGAAAAAACGCGGCGGATGCCGCAAATACATTGCATGCGGCGACCTGAAAGCGTCTCCCTCCCAGATTCTCAAAACATACAGCATCCGGTGGGAAATTGAAATTTTTCATAAACATGTGAAGATGCACCTCGGATTCGGGGATATTGCGGCCGAACATTTTTCCTCCGTCGGCTCCCATGTCTGCCTTGTTTACTGTGCTTATATTCTGATGAACTGCGGGCTTCCGGGAATCGGGAAAGACGGTACTCCTGCCGAGAAACAGCAGCGGATCGGAAATATTATCGAAAATAAAAAAACAGCCTGTGTCATCAATGAGTTAACTCAGACAGGAGGTGTTGAGAAATATAAAAGCAAATTAAAATCGGCTCTTGCCGCATGACGAATTCGTAAATCCTTGCCAAAGAGGGATTCGCAGATCAGAACTAAAATTTCAGGAAACCTTTAAGCAACTCTGATCTGTAATTTCAGAACATATAATCATACTCATTCATAACCTGATCCCGTTCCGGCTGACTTCCTGATAAAACAGCGTGTTGAACTTTCTGTTTTTTTCCCATGTGCCGATATCGGTAAGGATCGGAGAAATGCAGATATCATATTTCAGAGCGTATTCGGAAGCCAGCCCGCTCAGGCGGGACTGCATAGCAGGGGTGAGAACCGAGACAATGATCAGAATGTCAATATCGGAAAGCGGTGTCTGTGTTTTTGCCGCATAAGAACCGAAAAGATATTCCTCTGCCACATTGTCCCGCAAAGCATCCCTGCTTTCGTTCATAAACTGGTCAATAATATACGGAATGCGAGAAAAGTCCACAATAAAACAGCCCTTTGATTCTATTCAAGATTCTAAAATTTCAGCAGAAACCGATTTCGATCAGAATAAACACTGTCTGAAAAAATGTCAAGTCCGATTTTTAAAAATATCAGATACGTCTTTGCGAGGGGTTCGGATGCTTTCCGGCTTGGGAATGAAAGCAGGAATAAGGAAAGAAGCATGGCTTCCCTTGCAATTTCGTTACGAAGCCGGGGCTTCGTAACGAGAAAAAGGGTTTCAAGGTTGTCTTGGTCAATTTTGAAGAGCAGGAACAATGATGGAGCTAAAGAAGGGTATGAAACTCAGGGGTTTCCTTGCAATCTCGTTACGAAGCCGGGGCTTCGTAACGAGAAAAAACTTCCGCACTCTGACGGCTTCGTCAAAAACATGAACGCATTCACTTACTGAAATTCAGTGGCGGGGCCTAAGCCCCGTCCGCTGCAATGACGGGTTATGCCCTTTTCAGACAGCAGCCATCTCATACTCATATACAGGGACCTGAATGATTCTCTGCGGTATGCTTTTTTCTTTCAGAACCGAATCAATATCTTTCGCCACCTTCGGTTTCAGTACTTTTTCTCCGCATTGCTGACAGACTCCCACAGGAACTTTCTCAAAAATATAAAGATTTCCTTTCCACCATATTTCACGGGAAGTGTTTATTTCTCTGACAAATCCGCCGCAGTAGTAACAGTCGCCATATTTATTCATAGAATATAACTCCTTACCGGTTTCTGAGTCGGGGATTCAGCCATTTCGGCATTTTCGGAATATAGACGGTAATAATAAACAGATGCCCCTGCCGATTCCTTCCGCAGACAATATGAACGATAGCCCTGTCAGGTTGAGCTACTGGTTAAACGATAATCAGTCCGCTTATACCTGACTGATATCTTTTCCGATAGCTTTAGACTATTTCAATTTTCTACATCAAAAGTTCTTTTCTGAGTTCATTCAGGAATTCCAACATATTGCACACCTTAAATAAATACAGAGAGTCTATCGCCTTCAAGTCGCTGTCATAGCTGACAATGTGGGTAGCCTCTCCGTTTTCTGCACAGAGAAGAAAAGCAATATCGTCGGAATCAAATGGATAATGAGGAAGATGATAAAACTCAATACTGACTTTCCGGGCAAGTTCAAACAGTGCCTGAATCAGCTTCGTGACGGTGTTTTCTGCAATACTCTTTTCTCTTAACTTCGAGATATATTCAAGCAAAGTGTCTTCCGAATACAGAACTTCAAACTCATCATTTTTCCAACGGTTGACGAATTCTTTGTTCGGACTGGCAATATGCCTGCTTTTCTCCGCCGCAATAAAGACATTTGTATCAGGAACAACTTTAAATGAGGTTTTTTTCATCAGTCTGAGGATTCAGTTGCACTGTTATTTCTTCTAAAGCCTCTGTCAAATCCTTAAACGCTTGCTCCCGATCATATCCTTTCCTTTTTTTTTGAACATATTCGATTTTAGCCTCCTCCAAAATTCTTCGGCTTTCGTTGCTGTATGTTCTGAGGTAAGCATATCGCACTGTATTTCCTCTTTTTTCGAGAATAAGCGAGAGGTCGTTTTCATTAAAAAGAATACCCATAATCAGTTCGGGATTCTTTCTAATATCTTCAAGAATAACACTTTGAAATTTATCTGTAATTTGTTCCATTATTTTTATCTTTCAGAGATATAATTATCTCGGTACAGCACGTTTAAAAATTGCAGTATTGAGTTTCCGGCTGACATGCAAAATCGGATGTTATATGGAGTGCAAATTTCATGCCAAAATATTTTATATGATAAACATTCAAAAAATGATATTTTTAACACAATCCGATCAGATTGTCAAGCATTTTTTTAAAGAATATTTTATAATGAATCAGAGATATTATAAAACAGAGATGCGGATGTGCTATCGGCAGCGCAGAAGAATACGGCTTTGTGGGTGAAATACGATGTCGAAAAATTACAAGAAACTGAGTTTTTTTTGGAAAAACTCAGTTTCTTCAGAGTGCAGTCAATATCTTTGCAGGACTTCTTCCTCGTTCTTCCTCGTTCCCAAGCCCCGGCTTGGGAACGAGAAAAAAACCCGCTTTACACTCCGGAACGAGGCATCGCTCCGGGTGTCACTCAGGGCTTCCCTCGTAATCTCGTTACGAAGCCGGGGCTTTGTAACGAGAAAAAATGCCTGCCTGACGATGCTCACGGATTGGGCTGCATATTCTTTATTCCACATTCGGCAATTTAATCTCTCCCATGTAAATCATCATAAGTTACTGATTTTACGTTCCCGGCTTTTTCGGATTTTCATCCGGTGCATACCCGACTGAAAGGCGGGGGAACGCTCCTTTGAGAAGCAAAGACCGCTTTCCCTCCGCTTCCGAAATGAATTTCATGCAGTGTTCAAGCTGTGTCCGTGCCTGAGCTTCGGAAATCAGATAGAAATCCTGATAATCACTCGCCTGACGGACATCAAAAGAATTATGAGCGATTCTGCTGAATTCCCTGTCAAAGATTCCGCTTCTGACAAAATATCTGTCAAAATACGATATGACCCCGCTGTGTTTCCGGCTGTCTAATCCGACCAGAGCCAGCAGTGAGCGGATGGCACTGAATATCGCATAATATGAACGGTTGACGCTTCCATCATATCTACCGTTATCAAACAGCAGTTTTGCCTCGTCTGCCAGTTCTTTTGCCTTGTTCAGACGGTAATCCGAAAGGTCGGTTCCGTAAT
>DYRK01000779.1 GCA_020718785.1 Desulfatirhabdium butyrativorans
TACAGAGTATTGATATGGAGATGAGCCATGTAGGGTGGGCATGAACATGCCCACCATTTCATCAACTGTCTGAACCGGGATTCACAGGATTAAAGGATGAACAGGATTGTTCTCAGTCTGTTCAATCTGCGGTTTGGAGGCTTGTCTGCACGGATTGTATGTGGATATGCTGTGTGTGTATCTACAAGGATTGTGTATAAGCAAGGATTGCTTGCGGTTTTGTCCGAATCCCTGCTTACACCTAATCCTTGCAGATGAGACGCACCAATCCTTGCTTACACCTGATCCTTGCAGATTAGCAGCCATGTAAGGTGGGCATGGACATGCCCACCCTACTCACTACTTACTTACTCAGGTTAAAAAAAATCCGTGTCAATCTGTGGTTCAAAACCATCAATGAAAGGAATAAAATGAAGGTTGAAGCTAAAAACTGTGTCATTGTTGCCGGACCAAACGGTTCCGGAAAAACAACCTTTGCAAAAGCCTATCTTGAAATATACGCGTATGAGTATGTCAATGCTGATGATATAGCATTTCAACTGAACCCGGAACAACCGGAAAAAGTCCGGATTCATGCGGGGCGCCTTTTTTTTGAAAAGCTGTCCGCTCTGATTGAACAGGGAAAAGAGCTTCTCATCGAGACAACGCTTTCAGGTCAGGGTTTCAAGCGTATCATGAGTCGGCTGCGGCAAACAGGATATATCATTACTATCATATTCATATTTTTAGAAAATCCTGATGTCTGCATCGCCCGTGTGGAACAACGGGTCCGAAACGGCGGGCATCATGTACCTGCATCGGATATCATACGCCGGTTCCGCCGCAGCAAAGAGAATTTCTGGCATGTCTGCAAAGACGGAGCAGATTTTTGGTATTTATTTTATAATTCAGGCGAATATTTCCAGCAAGTTGCAATCGGTGAAAGTAGCCGTTATCTTATCAATAACGAAGAAGTTTTCAGTCTGTTTTTACAGGAGATAAAATCATGAGTGAAAATCAGCCGAAAAATATTGAGACCTATCTGAGAGGCATTGAAATACAGAGAATCGGTAACCGTGCGGTACGCAGGGCGCAGGAGGAAAACCGCAGGCGAGGCATTCCGAATGTTTATTCCCGGAACGGTAAATTATTCTTTGAATTACCTGACGGGAATCTGACAGATGAAACCGCAACAATGCGTCCTTAATCTGTGCAATCTGAGTGAATCTGCGGTTCGGTGTGCCTCATCTGCAAGGATTGTGTATAAGCAGGGATTTCTTCCGGTTTCGCCCGAATCCCTGCTTACACCTAATCCTTGCAGATTAACAGTCTGAATTGATAATATTTTAAAAATTAAGGAGAAAATATGCAGAACGGGAGAATTTTTTATGTGAATATTACTGTCACTTCCGATGAGGACGGATATTTAGCCAGATGCCCGGACATACAGGGAGCTTTTGCCGAAGGGGATACAGTGGAAGAAGCTGTTTTCAACTGCGTTGATGTTATAAAAATGATTGCCGATTACAGAAAAGAACGGACTGAAACCTTAGCAGGGCAGAGGGCTGATGTCCTGCCCGATCATCAACTGTCTGAATCAGGATTCGCAGGATTAAAGGATGGACAGGATTATTCTTCATCTGTTCAAGCTGTGCTTCAGAATCGCAACAATGACGCCCTTTAAAAATGAAAGGAGGGATAGCTTAATAGAAAAAGAACAGAAAATAGAAACAGATATTCCCGAAAGTAAGCTTGATTATCTCTTCGGGCGGGCATCCGGCAGCATGCACAATCTTGCGAGAACGAATCAGAATGCCTTGCAAATGAAGCGGTTGGGTATTACAGATACGTCCTTCGGGCATGGACTTTTAACCGAACACCTGAAAAAAGTGCCTGACATGCCTGATAATATCATTCGTGTTATTTTTAACAGATACGGTAGGTTTGAAATAAGAGAGTCGCTGTTTGCCGGGCCCTCCGGCAAGTTTTGCAAATTCGAGACGACATGGCAGATTCAGGAAGATAGCGTCAGACGCCTGACAACAGTGATTCCATACGGAGGAGCAAATTGACTATGCCGGCAAATGAACAATTTTCTGTCCCGGATGAATATCTGATGTTTGAGATATTTGAACAGGAACCTTTGGAAGCATTTCCGGAAGAGGGATTCTGGTGTTATGAAGTGACAGATAACAAGGGCGTAACTCTGAGGTTTTCATTTAACCTCTTTGAACGGTCAGTTCAGACAACCCTTTTGATGAACGGGAGGGATGTCCAGACCGTCTGCCACGAAGGAGCAGTATCGCTGACACCTGTTTTGGAACAGGGAAACAGGGGACTCAGAGGAAAATTTCAGTTCGGCACCGAAGCCTCGACGCTTGAAATTCAGGTATCGCCTGAAATAAAAGTAAAATGGACGACTTTGCTGAACGGAAAGTGACCGGGAATGTCGGACAATTTGTGTGAATCTGCGGTTCAGAACCGCAATAAATAACCCGTAACAACAAAAAGGAGGAAGTAAAATGAAAAAGATCGTCTTGGCAATGGTTTTCGTACTTTT
>DYRK01000134.1 GCA_020718785.1 Desulfatirhabdium butyrativorans
ATTGACAAATCCCAGGCATTTCCGGCGGATTTGTCAATCCGCCGGGAGCGGCCGGTGAGCATTTCCGATCTGCCGAATGGTCTTTTTTACACCCAAGTGCGACTCTTATTGCCTTGCATCCCTGATAAAAAAATATTATTATATTGGCATGTATTTTACAAAAAAACAAGATTAAAACACTTTCCGATCAAGATTGGACAGAATAACAAAGCGAATATGCCGAGTCAAGGTGTTTTTCCTCTTTTTCCGAACTTGAAATTGTCATTTGCAATCGCTTGAATTTTTATGCTATAAATAAAGGGAAGAAGGTCAAAACTGAAAAAAATGGAAAATCTGAAAGCAACCCGGTCGAATACATCGGATGAATCTGACAGCACGGATACGCTGTCTGACAGTAAAAAAAACAAGGTTACCTTTACGGACATAGAACTGTCAAGGCAGTTGTTCGGCGAACACAACGGCAATCTGCATAAGATCGCGGACGCGGTCGGGGTTATGATTCATGCCAGAGGCAACAGTGTGTTTATTCAGGGCGATGAGATCGCGGCCGATCTTGCCCGGAATATCCTCAGACAATTATACGGTCTGCTGAAAAGCGGGTATCCGGTTTATCCCAATGACGTTGATTATGCGATCCGGGCATTGAGCAAGGATGACCGTACCCAGTTGAAAGAAATTTTCACTGATACGGTCTGTGTCACATCGAAAAAAAGTGCCATAACCCCTAAGAGCCAGACACAGAAGGAATATATTGACGCTATCCGGAGTTTTGATATTGTGTTCGGCATCGGGCCCGCAGGAACAGGCAAAACATATCTGGCAATGGCAATGGCTGTTTCCGCGCTGTCAAAAGGATTGGTCAGCCGGATTGTCCTGACGCGCCCCGCGGTGGAAGCAGGCGAGGCACTGGGCTTTCTGCCCGGGGATCTTGCGGAAAAGGTCAATCCATATCTGAGACCTCTTTATGACGCGCTCCATGACATGATGCGTTTTGAAAAAGCCTCGGGACTGATGCAGCAGGGCGTGATTGAGGTCGCGCCGCTGGCATTTATGCGCGGCAGGACATTAAACGATTCCTTTGTGATTCTGGATGAGGCACAGAACACCACATCGGAGCAGATGAAAATGTTTCTGACGCGTATCGGATTCAATTCAAAGGCTGTCATCACCGGCGACATCACTCAGGTTGATCTTCCGGTCGAAAAACCTTCGGGGCTTATCGAAGCAAAAAAAATACTTCAGGATATCGAAGGGATAAAATTTGTTTTCTTCTCAAAGACCGATGTGGTAAGGCACAAGCTGGTTCAGGATATCATCAGGGCTTACGAAGAACTGAGCGCGGGCAGGAAAAAATAAAAAAATCTCGGAAGAGAGGGGCGGACGGGGAAAGATTCTGTTGCCCCTCTCAAGCGATTTTTCTGATGATATTCTTACCACTGTAATGTCATTCTGAGCGCAACGAAACAGAATTAAAATAAGGCAAAAAATAAAATGGTAACATTGGATTATGCCCTTGATATTGTGATGCAGCTTTTACCTGAACAGCGTGAAATGCTTATGGAGATGATCCGAAAACAGCAGATTGAAAGCCGCAGAAAAGAGATTGCCGGGGATGCTCGGGAGGCAATTTCAGAATTTCATGCAGGCAAGTTAAAACCGAAAACTGCCGATGAAATTATTGCCGAACTCCGTGCAGATTTAACTCAGGAAACAGATGAACAGAAAACTTGTTCTGACTCCGAAATTCAAGCGTATTTTCCGTAAATTTGTCCGTCATAATAGGAAACTGCAAAAGCGGATTGAAGAAACTTTAAAACAAATGGAGACAGATGTGTTTTCTTCTCATCTCGGAACACATAAACTTGAAGGTGAATTACTTGGATTGTATGCCTGTTCATGCGGCTATGACTGCCGTATAGTCTTTTCTGTTGAAAAGGATAAAGAGACTGATAAAGAAATAATTGTTCTTATCAGCATCGGAACACATAATGAGGTTTATTAAGGTATAAGCGGGAAAAATGATTGCAGTTGATACGAACAAAATGAATGCACACCGTTTAAAATTTGACATTCCAATTATTATGAAAAAAAGAAAAGAGAAGCTCCAAATTTTTTTTTACCACAGCAAAACGGTCCGGGGATTTATTCTTGCTGCCATAATGAGCATATTTTCCCTGATGCTGTATCCGAATCTTGCCACCACAAATTATTCTTATGGAATAGGAGATGTTGCTGAAAGGGATATCAAAGCGCGCGAAGATTTTTTTATCGAAGATGAACGGGCAACAGAAACAGCGCGTGCCGAAACTGCCGAAAAGGTGCTGACTGTTTATGACCGGGATGCCGGTCTTCTGCCGAGAATTACCCGGCAGTTGACTCAGGCTTTTGACGAAATGCGGAAAATTGTCGAGACTGAAAGAGAGAAAAATCAGAACGGAAATAACCCCGAACAGAAAACCGACCTGCAAAATACAGCGGCTCCCCCTTCCGAAACAACTCCTCTGCCTGAAAAATCGTCTGTACAAAGTCAGACAAAAGCTGATTTTGAGAAAAAAGCAGGTCTTTCTGTCAGTGACGAAGTTTTCAAGCTTCTGGAAAAAGAGGGCTTTTCAAAAAATATCCCGGACATTGTCATTCAGATTGTCAAACAGATATTGGAAACCGGCGTGGTTGCCAACAAAGAAATGCTTCTTTTGGAAAGCGGCAAAGGCATTATGCTGAGGGATCTGGAAACAAAAACCGAAAATGCCACGCGTAACCTGAAGTTATTCTACGGTCCCGAACAGTATAAAGAAATGGTCCGGATTGTCGCACAGCCGCTGGTCAAAGATATCAGCAAAGCGATGATTCCCGTGATTGTGGATTTTGCAACCCAGTTTATTCAGCCCAATATCACATTGAACAGAAATGAAACCGAGGAACGGAAAAAGAAAGCTGCGGAAGATGTCAAACCGGTGCTTCAGAAAATAAAAGCCGGGGAAATGGTGCTGAGAGAGGGTGAAATTGTCACTGAAGCCAAGATGCTGAAGCTTAAAGCCATGAATGCCGACAGAAGGAAGGATAAAATATATGCCCGAAGTGTCGGCATGGTGTCAATGATTCTGTGTCTGCTGCTGGTAGTATATACGCTCCATGAGCCGATGTTTAAGAACAATAAAGATGTTCTGTTTATTGCCACCCTTCTCGTTGCCTTTTTTTTTCTTCCCAAAGTATTATCCGGTCTGTTCGAATCAATGCCTCAGAACAAGCCTTCCGACATCACCGATTCATCGCTGACTTTCGGTATTCCGCTTGCATCGGGAGCAATGCTGGTCTGTCTGTTCATGGGGCTTGAGGCGGCTTTTTCTTTTGCCGCTGTGATTGCAATCTGCACAGCTCTGATTTTTCAAAACCGCTTTGAAATTTTTATTTATTTTTTTCTCAGCGGTATCATGGCTGCTTTCTGGATAAAAGAGTGCAGGGAACGCAAAGTCTTTATTACCGCCGGGGTGAGACTGGGGGGACTGAATCTGGTACTTGCAACCGCCGCAAATGTGTATATCGGGATTTACTCGGGCATGGAACTGTTCTGGGACTGGGCTTTTGCATTTTTGGGCGGTATAGGATCAGGTATTATCACAGCCGGAATCGCACCGCTGATCGAAATGGCTTTCTCTTATACTACAGATATCACACTGCATGAACTTGCGAATCTCGACCGGCCCATTTTGCGCCGCCTTATGCTGGAAGCTCCCGGAACTTATCATCATTCCGTAGTTGTAGGATCCATGGTGGAAGCCGCTGCATCCGAAATCGGCGCGAATACTCTTCTTGCCAGAGTCTGCGGATATTATCACGATATCGGCAAAATCAAAAAACCGCTTTATTTTATCGAAAATCAGACCGACGGTATCAACAGACACAACAAACTGGCGCCGTCTATGTCCAGTCTGATTCTGATCGCGCATGTGAAAGACGGCGTTGACATCGGCAGGCAGAACAAACTCGGTGAGAAGATTATTGATACTATCGAGCAGCATCACGGCACAAGTCTTATTAAATTTTTTTATGAAAAAGCCAAACAGTTAAAAGGCGAGGATGCTGTAAAGGTGGAAGAATTCAGATATCCCGGACCCAAGCCCCAGACCCGTGAAGCAGGTCTGGTCATGCTGGCGGATGTAGTCGAAGCTGCCTCAAGAACCCTTGAGAATCCAACGCCGTCAAGGATTCAGGGGCATGTAAACAAACTGATAAACGGCGTTTTCACGGATGGTCAGCTGGATGACTGCGAGCTGACTTTGAGAGACCTGCACAGTATTGCCAAAAGTTTCAATAAAATATTAAACGGCATCCATCATCATCGGATTGAATATCCTGAAAGCTCGGGCAGTAAAGAGAAAAAAGAGAAAAAAGAAGACAGAGAAGATAAGAAGGATAAAAATGTCAGTTCTGATCACCAACAGACAAAACAGTCAAAAGATAGTCCCGGAAAAAGTAAAGAAAGCAGCGAAGGCAGCCTTAAACGCCTTGGAGTGTCCTGACGGCGAACTTTCCCTTCTCATTGTTGACGATGCTGAAATTGCAGCATTTAACAAAGATTATCTCAAACGGGAAGGACCGACCAACGTGATTGCCTTTCCCATGCGTGAAGGCGAGTTCGGAAATATAAATCCGCTTCTTCTCGGCGATGTGGTTATTTCCTCGGAAACAGCACAGAGAGAGGCTGAAGAACTGGGTATCGGCACAGAAGAGCGGTTTATGCAGCTGCTGATACATGGCATTCTTCATCTCTTCGGCTACGACCATGAAAACGATGAGGAAGAGGCGGTCCGGATGGAGACAAAGAGTGAAGAGCTTTTGAGACTGATATCTGCTGACCGTATGGAGAGAGTGTTTTAAAAGTATAATTTTTTTGCGGTGGAACAGGCATTTTTGCCTGTTCATGATAAAGGTCAGACAGAAATGTCTGACCCGCCGAATCTTATAAATCATAATGGTCGGTCGCTTATGGAAAGGTGTTTTTAAAACATAAAAAACGGATCCGCATCTGTCGTGACTTTAACCTTGCGGTTATTTATAACAGACTGATTTTCAAGCGTCACACAGCGGACAAAGCGGTGAAGCACTGTCACGTTCAGTCCTTTCAGAAGAATCTGCCAGCGGTAATCCCCTGCTACTTTTGATATGGATGCCTCAATCGGTCCCAGTATTTTCACGCTGTCTGAAAACAGGGGATCGCTTTTATGCAGATTGCGGCAGAACTCTCCGATATCTTTGGCAAAAGCCGCGGTGATTTTTTTGTCTTTTCCTGAAATTCTGAGTTGAACAAGCCGGGAAAATGGCGGATAGCCCAGGGCTTTGCGGAACTCGATCTCTTTGGCGTAAAATGCCCTGAAATCCTGACTCATGGCAGAGATGATGCTGAAATGATCCGGATTATAGGTCTGCAGAATGACTTTGCCGGGAACATCTCCCCGTCCTGCCCGTCCGGAGACCTGCGCCAGCAGTTGAAATGTCCGTTCTGCTGCCCGGAAATCGGGAAAAGACAGCGAGAGGTCGGCACAGATAATCCCCACCAGCGTAATCATCGGAAAATCATGTCCTTTTGCCACCATCTGAGTTCCCACAAGAATGTCGGTCTGATGATTTCGGACATTTTTGAGGATATCGGAAAGGGCATGTTTATGACTCACGGTGTCGCGATCCATCCGGGCAATTCTGGCATCCGGGAAAAGAGATTTCACCGAGGCTTCGAGCTTTTCCGTGCCGATACCGAGCATTATGATACCGCGGGAACCGCAGGTAGGACAGCCGGAATCCCGGCTGATGCTGAATCCGCAGTAATGACATTTGAACACATCTTCTGCCCGGTGAAATGTAAGAGTGATATCGCAGTGTTCGCAGCCTATGGCATCACCGCAGGCCGCACAGACCGGAAATCCGGCAAATCCCCGGCGGTTAAGGAACAGAAGCACCTGTTCGCCCCGAGACAAAGTGTCTTTCATTGCGCTGTGAAGTTCCGGGCTGATGAATTTACGAATGCCCTTTTCATCCCTGTAATTACGCAGATCAACGAGATGAATCGCCGGGAGCGGACGGTTTTCAACCCGCCGGCTCAGGGTAAGCTCGGTGAGTTTTCCGCTTTCGGCATTGAAGCAGGACTGAACCGAAGGAGTGGCAGACCCCAGAACTGCCACAGTTTTGAGCAGCTTTGCCCGTACCAGAGCCAAATCTCTGGCATTATACAGGAGATCGTTTTCCTGCTTGTAAGAGGGATCATGTTCTTCATCAGCTATAATCAAACCTATGTATTCAAAAGGCGCAAAAACAGCCGACCTCGCGCCGACCGCAATGCCTGCCTCATTCCGGAGAATACGCATCCACTGGTCATATCTCTCCCCGCGTGAAATTCCGCTGTGAAGAATTGCAACGCTCTCTCCGAACCGCGCCCGGAAGCGTGTTTCCATCTGAGAAATCAGAGCAATTTCAGGAACCAGCACCAGCACAGTCTGTCCCCGGCGGATGACTTCCGCGGCAATATGCAGATAAACTTCGGTTTTTCCGCTGCCGGTAACACCTGCCAGCAAAAAAGCTGAAAATCCTTTTCCCAGCGCATTGATAATCTGTGAAACTGCACTGTTCTGTTCGGCATTAAGTACTCGAGGCATATCCGGAGTCACCGTTTCGCCGAAAGGATTTCGGTAAACATTTTTTTCAAATACGGAAATATATCCGCTCTGTTCAAGGGATTTGACGACAGAGGAGGCTGAAGGAACCTCTGCTTTCAGGTTTTTGACAGAGATTTCACCTTCTGATCTCAGAATCTCAATAATTTTTTTTTTTGACTCGGAAAGCTTATCAAAAGGAATATCTGATCCGGAGTGCAAAAATTCTTTTTTTTGCATCAGCCGAACCCACCGTTCTGTCAGAGACTTGGTTCCTCGGCCCGACAGTTCTCTTTTTCTGACAATCCATCCGGAGTTTTCCATTGTACGGATCAGGGCATTCGGAATATCCCGGTTTATGAGCTTTGAAAGCTGCTTCAATCGGCACGGCTCCCGGTTCAGAAAGGTCAGAATTTCACGCTGCAAAGGAGTGAGGCCTGTTCCGGAAATAGCAGCCTGTCCGGAAACCGTTATCTCAAGCAGGACAAGATCATAAATATTCAATCCTCCCGGAAGCGCGTTGCGGATGACTTCTCCGAGCGGATACATATAATATTCGCTGATCCATCTGAAAAAAGGAATCATGATTTCCGGAAACAGCGGCGTTTCGTCCAAAACATCCAGAACTGTTTTGATTTCATACTGATCCGAATATTCGCCTTTTCCCAGCACATATCCCGTAACTCTGCGCTTCCCGAAAGGAACCAGCACCCGCTTTCCCGCAGAAACAAAGGGCAGCAGAATTTCCGGGACCGTATAGCTGAAGGTATGGGCGATTGGAACAGCCACTGCGACATCAATAATTGTCAGGTCTGCTGTCATATTCAGTACAGGATTTACATGATTTTCACGGAAAATGCAATTCATTTCAGCAGTTCCGCAAGACCGGAGTGCAAAAATTCCTGAGGAGTGCATAGTAAAGCGGGTTTGAAACCCGCCTTACACTCGGCGTCGGCTGTCAGATTCTTGAGGAGTGCATAGTAAAGCGGGTTTGAAACCCGCTTTACACTCGGCGTCGGCTGCCAGTCAGAATTAAATTAACTGGGTACTAAGCGACCGACCATTATGATTTATAAGATTCGGTGGGTCAGACATTTCTGTCTGACCTTTTTCCTCGTTCCCAAGCCGGGGCTTGGGAACGAGGAAAAAGGGGGAGTTAAAACATGCTGATTTAATTTGTTAGTTTCTTATGTCGAACTCACGTTGATCTTATAAAATTGGCATTTCGGCACTCCGGATGAATCATGGTTCACTCGGTTTTCACATTGAATCTTGCCACCATTTTCTGAAGCTGAACCGAGACATCGGAAATTTCAGCGGACGAGGCATTCACCTGCTTTGCCCGCTCATCAGCTTCTTTGGCAATCCGGCTTATATTATGAATACTGGATGCCAGCTGGGAACTTCCGGCAGCAGCTTCGCCGGCATTTCCGGACATGTCGTTTGCACCTTTTGCCACTTCGGCGATAGATGACGCTATATTGCCCGCACCGGCATTGGCATCGCGGATATTGGACATGATCTCGCTTACCGTGACCGTCTGCTGTTCAACGGCATTCGTGATCCTGACCACCGAATTGTTGATTTTGCTTATAATTGCCGAAACTTCGGCAATGATGCTTATCGCGCTGTCCGTATTTTTCTGTACCCCGCGGACCCGTCCGGCAATATTCTCCGCGGCTTTGGCACTCTGGCTGGCAAGTTCCTTGATCTCATTGGCAACCACGGCAAAACCCCTGCCGGCAGTTCCGGCAGCCGCGGCTTCAATAGTGGCGTTGAGTGCCAGCAGATTGGTCTGTTCTGCTATCCGTGTTATAACTTTGGTCACATCGCCGATTTCCTTTGCCGCACTGCCCAGACTGTTCATAGCCTCGTCCGCACTTTTTGCCATCCATATCGCATCTGTGGAAATTCTGACCCCGTCCTGAGCATTCCGGGCAATATCTCTGATCGCATCCGACATTTCCTCCATTGCCGTTGCCACAGATTCCATGTTCCGCGACATCTGCTTTGCCGTGGAAGATACGCTCTGGACATTGACGCTCATTTCTTCGGTGGCAGAAGCCATGTTGTTGATATTCATGGAAACTTCTTCTGTGGCAGTGGAAACCGCTGTTGAAATCTCCGACAACTGCCCCGCACCTGCTGCCATCTTGCCGGAAAGTTCCAGAGACCTGTAGGAAAATCTGCTTAATGTTTCGGCATTTCTGACTATTTCACGGATCATGCTCTGTACTTTTCCGATAAAGATATTGAACCATCTTGCCAGATTTCCCATTTCATCTCTGCCTTCGATATCAAGCCGGAGATTGAGGTCGCCTTCGCCTTTGGCAAGGTCTATGACCATTGTGGTCAGTTTTCTGATAGGCTGATTGATCGAGCGCAGAATAATGATTCCGCCTATCAGCAGCACAAAAAGGATCGCTGACACACCTATCAGCGAGGATACGAAATTTTTCCGGCTGATCTCATCGAGAGACAATTGAATCCTTGAAGACAGTACCTTTTCTTTTTCAAGCATTTCTCTTCTTGCCGCATCCAACTGTGACAGGAGTTCGTTGTTTTCCCGCCAGATACCGTGAATACTGTCCGTCAGTTCCCTGATTTCGGCAAGGCTTTTTTCTGTGTATTCTGAAAATTCAATGAACAGTTCCTTTTTGCTGGCTGCTGCAATAGCCGGAATATTCTTCTTTTCCCTGTCGAGCAGTTCCAGAGCGGTCTTATAATTTCCCAGAAATTCTTTTTCACTGTCGTCCAACAGCAGATTTCTGTTTAATGCAAGAGAGGCGACACAGAGCGCGTTCACCGCATTTTTATTTGCTATCATAAAGGAATTGCATAGCGGGTCAATTTCTTCTCCCGCGATGTATGACATGGCTATGATTCCGTCAATAGCCTGAAAAACCTCATCTGCTTTATTTATAAACGTATTGAACAGTTCATCCCGGCGGTTTTTCATTCCTTTCATTTTATTGTTGTTATTCGTCAGAAGCATAAATTTCCGCCTGTATTTTTCAAGCAGTTCAGAAAGTGCATCGAGTTCTTTCTCTTTGGCGGCGATTTTTATATTTTCCAGAAGATTCCCGTTTTTCTCAATACCCGAAATTACTTTTCCCGCGGCTTCGGGATTCGGCATTTTCGCATAATCTTTTTCAGAAACAACCGTATTTAATAAGCTGGATTCAAAATGCTTTATCCGGGAATTCTGTTTCTGATATTCTTCTGTTTTATTATTATAAAGCTGAGTCAGCCCGAAAGATATGAGATACAGTGTCAGGTTTGCCAGAATAAACAGGGTGATTTTGGTCTTTATTTTCATAGCCTTCCTCTTCCGTGATGACCTGATATTATTTGAGAAGTTTCTCCAGATCTCCGACAGACACAGTGTCATCGTAAATACCGCCGCCTACCTGATAAGAGGTGCCGGGAACCTGAACCATCAGACTTATTTTCCGATACAGCTTGTCTTCGCCGACTTTGGGCCACCAGTATTCCACCCATCCCCCCTGATTGCTATGGGACGCGGCGCAGAGCTGTGCAAAAAAATAGTTCCCTTTGAAATCTTTCAGTCCCATGAGATTTTTTCCTATCAGTTTCGGATTGATGGGATGTGCCATAATGCGGCCCCTGTCACAGTCGAAAACAAAAATATATGTGTCTTTGAATACCCAGCGGCCCTTTCTTTCATTGAATGTTTCCAGACCCGCTTCCTTTGTCCGGGACAGAAATTCCGATGCTTCACGGATTTTTTTTATGATATCTTCAGGCATGGCTTTCTCTTCGGCGCGGGCAGGCTGAAAGAGACTCGCAAAAAACATAAAACCGCATATCAGACAATAAGCTATCTGTTTCATGGTTCCCCTTCTGTATCGGATTTTTTTCGGAGAATCCGCCCCCGGATTTTCGTTTTCCGAATGAACGGCATTCATTTTCATCATTTACAAACCTTATTTTATGTATATAATAGTTTATTATTTGATATTTGACAAGACACAGATTTGTATTTTTATCCGGCTCTGTACGCGGAAAGTGATTTTTTTCGCTTTCTTCGGGAAAAACTTTCAGGGAAAGGAGTGCGTCATAATGAAAGAACTGCTTATAAGTCTTGGAATTATCGGTATCTGGTTTCTGTTGCAGGTCTATATTTTACCGAAAATGGGAATTGCGACCTGAATGCGCGATGCCTGTCAGTTGACAGGAAACAAAAACAAAGCTGACTATCCGGAATCAAAGAACAATTCTGACATATAACCCGGCAGCAGGGGCAGGCCGCCGGCCTGCCCCTGCGCTTTTCGCTGAGACCGAAAGGAAATCATAATGATCGTTTATTTCAACGGCCGTTTTATTCCCAAAGAGGAGGTAAAAATATCACCCGATGACCGGGGATTTGTATTTGCCGACGGCATTTATGAAGTTGTCCGCTCATACAGCGGCAGATTTTTCGAATTTGAAGCACACCTGAAACGGCTGACCCGAAGCCTGCGGGAGATTCATATTTCTTTCCATGAGTCGGAGAGTCTCAGGGATATCTGCGAGGCACTGATACGCGATAATGATCTGAAAGAAGGCGATGCCACTGTTTATATTCAGATTACCCGCGGGACTGCTCCGCGTAAACACACATTCCCGGATAAAACAACACAGCCGACAGTTTATATTTCCGCTTCCGCGTTTGATCCGCCTGAAGAGAATTGGAAAAAGGGAATCAAAGCAGTGCTGGTTCCCGATATCCGATGGTCCCGATGCGATATCAAGGCAACGGCATTGCTGTCCAATGTGCTGGCAAATCAGCGGGCATATCAAAATCATGCTCAGGAAGCTCTGTTTGTCCGCGACGGCGCAATAACCGAAGGCTCACATACCAATTTCTGCGCGGTCTTTGACGGGCAGCTCGTCACCTTTCCCGAAAGCAATTACATCCTCAGCGGCATTACCCGCGGGGTTATATTGAAACTTTGCAGGGAAATGGAGATTCCGTTTCGGGAATTTCCAGTTTTTGAAAGGGATTTGAAGCGTGCGGACGAATGTATGATTCTGGGAACAACCACCGAAGTGACGCCGGTGGTTCAGGTAGATGAATGGAAAGTAGGGGATGGGACACCGGGTACTGTCACAATGAAACTGCAAAAAGCCTTCCGTGAAACGATTTGCAAAATCGTTTCACAGTAAAACGGCTTTGCAAGCCGTTTTGTGTCTGTCATTGCGGTTTGTGCCGTTAAAACGATTTGCAAAATCGTTTTACAGTAAAACGGCTTTGCAGGCCGTTTTGTGTCTGTTTCAGCAGAAGTTGTCCGGTAGTGCGGGTTTCTTGTTAATCAAGCGGCAGGATGCAAAAATGCCAATCTTATTAAAATGGTTTTGCACTCCGGATTGTATATATATGCGAAAAAGAAAAAATAAAATCCTTCAGGATTTTATTTTTTCATTTCCGCACTCCTCCGTTCTTCCTTATTACTTAAAGATTGTCTGAAATTTTAATCCTGACATATGAAGCCTTTTTTGACACGG
>DYRK01000780.1 GCA_020718785.1 Desulfatirhabdium butyrativorans
TGTTTCTTTCAGTTGAAAAGTGCAGAACTTTCAGAACAAATTTCAGTTGAAAAGTACACAACTCAAACATAACTGTCAACTCTTTTTTTCATTGTTTTTAGTCTTCATCCATTCTTTTGTCTCTTTAATCCGGTAAGACTGACCTGTCATGTCCACGAGATGTGCTTTGTGTGTGAGTCTGTCCACCATTGCTGCTGTAAGTACCGGATCATGAAATATTTCAGTCCATCTGTCGAAAGACAGATTTGTCGTTACTATTGTTGACCTTCTTCCCGCTCTGAGCGAAAGATTGGTGAACAGGAGTTCCGCTCCTTCTTTGTCGAAAGAGATATAGCCGAGTTCATCACATATCACCAGATCATACTTTTCGAACTTGTTTTCTGTCTGTCTGAGCGTTCTTGCCGATCTGCTTTCCTTGAGTTGTGTAATGAGCGCCGGAACTGTTGTAAATAGCACCTTATATCCGGCAAGACAGGCATTTATTCCAAGTCCTATCGCTATGTGTGTCTTGCCTGTTCCTGGGTTTCCGGCAAGAATGATATTCTGTCCGTTTTCAATGAAGTTCAGCGTTTTAAACTGCTTCAGGTTCTTAGCTGCATCCGCCGGTATAGTTGAGGTGTCCAGATCCTCAAGATGTTTCCTGTAGGGGAACCGGGCGTTTCTTATTCTGGCAAGTTTTCTGCTCTCGATCCTTTTTTCGTGCTCTTTCTGAAGAAGGTTTAAAAGGAAAAGATCATAACTCATTTCACCTTCACACGCTTTTTCAACTTCCTCTCTGAAGCATTGTCTTATGCCGGGCAGTTTAAGTTCTTTAGTATGTTCGATTATCTGTTCAAAGGTTTTTCTTTCACTCATGCTTTACCACCGTTTGCCATGAGAGCCGAATGCTCGGCAAGCTGCATGGATGATATTCTGCTTATGTCGTTCTCAGGTGCGTAAACCGCTTCAGCAGGGCACTCTCTTCTGTCGCAAATACATTTTATCTTGTCTGCTGTAACTGTAATGCAGCCTGCTTTAAGAACTTCTTCAACTGCTTCATTTATCACATTCACATCTTTGTTTTTCGCTTTCATGTAAAGAAGAAGTTCTATAAAATCCTTTTCATTGCCTTCAAAATAACTGGAGTAAAGACTCTGAAGGTCAGCTTCGCTGTTCTTCAGCACAACACTTCCGGAAAATGCCCCCGGCTTCCGGTGAAGCGTTTTAAGATAATGATCGAGGTCTATGTTCCATTCGCGGCTTCCGTATGTGCGCCGGTGGGTGCATATTTTCTCACCGTCTCCGTAACATACTATCTTTTCAGGGTATATCCGCACATCAACCATTCTGCCGGTATATTCTTCAGGAACGGAATACATATTCTGATAAACACTTACCGTTCCGTATTTATCAACCCGTTTCTGAGCAAGCTCGGAACACTCGAACGGTGGAACCGGCTGATTAAGATACGGCTTTTCTTCTGAAAACATTTCCAGCCCTGTCTGCCCGTTTTTCAGTTTCTGCGGCTGATCGTTAAGATCACGGCATACTTCAAAAAGATGGGTGTTCGCTTCTTCAAGTGTTTCAAAGCTTTCCGTGCTCTTCCGGCAGAAAGCTTTTCTTCTGATATATTCAACACTCCTTTCAACATGACCTTTTTCGTTGCCCTTCCTTACATTGCAGAAACGGAACCGGAAAAGATAATACATCGAAAGCTTCAGAAGCCCTTCCGTAGGCTCTTTCTCGTTGTTTCCGATGAATTTCTTTACTGCGACTTTCATGTTGTCATAGACCATACAGCCGTAGCTGCCTTCAATATATTCAAAGAATAATGCGTGAGATCTCATGAACGAAACCGTATCCTGCCTTTCAAACAGAACCGCAAAACGGAAGTTGCTGTAAGCCGCCGTAAATACTGCAATATAATAACTGCTCAGCTTCCCTCCGACCCTTATCTTCACTTCACCCCAGTCAAACTCGCATACATCCCCGGGAGCATAACTTTGACGGATAAAGGTTTCTTTCTTCTTCATCTCAAGATCTCTGATGAATGTCGCAACGGTCGTATATCCGATATCATGACCCAGACTTCGCAAATGAAAATGAATATCAACCTTCTTCATCTGTTGTTTATGCTGACGGTTCGCAACCTTCTCTTCATTATCCTGAAGACATTTCCCGATCTCTGCTGTCATAGCTTCACTCAGCTTACGCTTGCTGCGACTGCTGCTGTCGTAAACTGGCGCTTCAACAACTTCCGACAGAATTACAGAACCATCCTCGACTCTGCCTGATTCAAGTGCTTCTTTCAACGCTTTCTGGTATCCCTTTACATACTTGTTTACAGTACGCCAGTTAAGCCCGGTCCGCCTAACTATTTCAAGACGGCTCAACCCATCCTTGAAAAATCCCAGTACAATTTCCTGCTTCTCTTTCATTGTTAGCATCTCCTTTTTTTCTCCTTTGACCTGTATAATTCACCGTCAAAGGTTTTCTAATCTTTAATTCTGCATTTTTCAACTGAAAGAGTTGTGTACTTTTGAACTGAAGAATACA
>DYRK01000781.1 GCA_020718785.1 Desulfatirhabdium butyrativorans
CGTTCCCAAGCCCCAGCTTGGGAACGCACTTGCAGAGAAGCCCCGGCTTCTCGTAAGTGAGAAAACTCGAAGCAGGGGCTTCGAGTACAGAGAGGCGTTCCCAAGCCGGGGCTTGGGAACGAGGGCTAATCTCGTAAGGAATGAGGAACAACTCGAAGCAGGGGCTTCGAGTACAGAGAGGCGTTCCCAAGCCGGGGCTTGGGAACGAGGGTTAAAATACGGCATTTTTTTCTCGTTCCCAAGCCCCAGCTTGGGAACGCACTTGCAGAGAAGCCCCGGCTTCTCATAAGTGAGAAAACTCGAAGCAGGGGCTTCGAGTACAGAGAGGCGTTCCCAAGCCGGGGCTTGGGAACGAGGGCTAATCTCGCAAGGAATGAGGAACAACTCGAAGCAGGGGCTTCGAGTACAAAGAGGCATTCCCAAGCCGGGGCTTGGGAACGAGGGTTAAAATTGGGAACGAGGATTAAAATTGGGAACGAGGATTAAAATACGGCATTTATGGGCATTTACGGAAAAAAATATGACGTGATTGTGGTGGGCGCGGGTCATGCCGGATGCGAGGCTGCGCTGGCTGCTGCCCGAATGGGATGTACGGTGATGCTGACCGCCATTGATTTGGACAAGGTCGCGGCAATGCCGTGCAGTCCTTCTGTCGGCGGCATGGCAAAGGGGCAGTTGGTAAAGGAAATAGACGCGCTGGGCGGAGAAATGGCAAAAATTACCGATCAGACTGCCATACAGTACAGAATTTTAAATACCAAAAAAGGTCCCGCGGTTCATTCTTCGCGTACTCAAAATGATAAAATCCGATATCATATTGCCATGAAAGCGGTTGTGGAAAGACAGCCGAATTTGGACCTCAGACAGGCATTGGTGGAACGCCTGATTGTGGAAGACGGCAAAGTAATCGGCGTGGAAGATCATACCGGATTCGGGTATCAGGCGCAGACCGTAATTCTTGCCACCGGAACTTTTCTGAGCGGACTGGTTCATATCGGCTTCAAATCCATCAGAGCCGGAAGAGCCGGAGAATTTGCGTCTTACGGTCTTCCGGAACACCTGAAAGAATTGGGATTCCAGCTCGGACGCATGAAAACCGGGACCCCGCCCCGGCTGAAGAAATCAACGATTGATTTCAGCAAATTCGAGAGACATGACGGCGATGAAAATCCCAGACCTTTTTCATTTTTTACGGAAAAAGTCACCGTGTCTCAAGTCCCCTGCTATATGGGACATACCAATGAGCAAAGCCGCAAAATCGTACAGGACAATCTTAAATATTCCGCATTGTACGGCGGAATGATAAAAGGCATTTCTGCCCGATACTGCCCGTCTTTTGAAGATAAAGTAGTCAAATTTTCCCACAGGGAAAGTCATCATGTCATTCTCGAACCCGAAGGCTTGGATACCGAAGAAATTTACGCCAGCGGACTCGGAAACAGTCTTCCCGTGGAAATCCAGATTCGGTTTGTCCGCTCGGTAGAAGGACTCGGACAGGCTGAAATCATGCGGCCGGCTTATGCTATCGAATATGATTATGTCAATCCGGTTCAGTTAAAGCCCACGCTTGAAACCAAGCTTATTTCCGGTTTGTTCATGGCAGGACAGATCAACGGAACTTCAGGATATGAAGAAGCTGCCGCGCAGGGAATGTGGGCAGGCATAAATGCAGCCTGCAAAGTGCAGACCCGACCTCCTTTTATTCTGGACCGTTCTCAGGCATATATGGCTGTAATGACAGATGATCTTGTGACAAGGGGAACCCGTGAACCTTATCGTATGTTTACTTCCAGAGCCGAATATCGTCTCATGCTCAGAGAAGACAATGCGGACCTCCGGCTAATGGAAATCGGTCACGGACTGGGGCTGATTGACTCAGATACTTTAAAGGACGTAAAGGAGCGGAGAAAACAGATTGACTCGGAGGTTGCCCGGATAAAAAAAACCGTGATAAAGCCTTCGGAACAGGTCAATGTCTATCTTGAATCACTAAGCTCGAAACCGATAAACGACGGCGTGTTTTTAGATCAGATTCTGAAAAGAGGCGAATTGGATTATGATGCAGTCCGGACTTTGTCTCCGAGTCCTGAACCGCTTTGTCAGTCTGTTATTCAGCAGGCAGAAACAGAAATCAAATACGAAGGCTACATCAGCAGGCAACTGCGTGAAATCGAAAAATTCAGGCATCTCGAAAGCATGAAAATCCCGGAGAATTTCGACTACCGGAATGTAAACAGTCTTTCAAATGAAATGAAAGAAAAACTGTCCGCGGTGAAACCGGCATCTCTGGGACAGGCATCGCGCATAGACGGCGTCACTCCGGCCGCTATTTCTGTGCTGATGGTGGCTTTAAAAGCATTTTAGCCGGGTTCGCAGTTCCGCTTTCAGGCGGACACCGGGAGACAGTGCCGGCGCAGAGACTTTTCGTCAATACAGTCCGCCTGAATGCGTAACTGAGCGAACGACCTTAAAGACTTATAATTTTTTTGCGGCATGCGGCAGAACAGGCATTTTTGCCTTATAATTTTT
>DYRK01000135.1:0-1459 GCA_020718785.1 Desulfatirhabdium butyrativorans
CAAAATCGTTTTACAGTAAAACGGCTTTGCAAGCCGTTTTGTGTCTGTTTCAGAACAGAAACGATTTGCAAAATCGTTTTACAGTAAAACGGCTTTGCAAGCCGTTTTGTGTCTGTTTCAGCAGAGCGGTCTGAAAAATTGTCCGGTAGTGTGTGGTAAAACACATAAGCCCGAATTTTTCTCACACCCGATACCGGGCATCCAGAATCACTACTTTTCCTCTGTCCGTGTCGCAACGGATAAGCCTGCCGATTCCCTGTTTCATCTTGATCTCGGTATCGTAATAATACCGCTTCCAGAAATCCTGTGAAGACATGAGTTGTTTCCGTGCGGTCTGAATCGGATCCGAAGGAGAAGGATAGGGAATACGCGTGATGATGACCTGTGTCAGCGTATCTCCTTTGAAATCAACGCCGTACCAGAATGTATCCACACCGAAAAGAACGCTCTCTTTGACGGTTCTGAATTCTTCGCAGAGATTGACAGTCGAACAGCCCTGCTGCTGAATCAGAAGCGGGTATTTCATGGACATGAGAGAGTCATTGAGTTTTTCTGCAGCCATATTCAGATCGCTGTAGCTTGAAAACAGCACCAGAGTTCTGCCCTTGTTTTCTCGGATCAGTTCGGGAACAAGACTGACTACAGACTTCATCCAAGCCTCTTTATTGTCGAATTTTCCGCTCACCGCGCTGCGAGGCACGATAATTTCCAGTGCGTCTTTGGAAAAAGGCGAAGGAATTGCTTTGAACCGGAATTCTTTTGTAATATTTCCCTGTTCATCGCTCATAGGCAGATTCAGTCCCGTGATCGCCCTGAAACTCTCAAAGCTCCCTTTGTAACAGAGGGTGGCTGCGGTATAAATCACACAGTCGCTTTTCTCATAAATATGTTCCCGAATCAGATCGGCCACTTCTACCCAGTGGGCTGACAAGGTCCAGTTTTTGCTGAAACATTGATATGAAGTGACTTTATCCGGCAGCACGAGACTGTCGCAGATGATGCCGAGCGATTCCGCAGATTCGTGCAAAAAGTTTATGTCTCTTCTGATTTTTTGGGATGAGCGCGACAGTATTTTCAATATCCGGCAGGTATCGCTGTCCCTGATCCATTTCAGGCATCTGACTATTTCCTTCAATGCCTCCCGAAGCGCGGCAATCGTTTCTTTGATATGATTGGCTGCAAATGCAGGATGATCGTATCTGAGCGCATGAACCTGTCCTGATGCAGTGCCGTGAGTCATTGCCATGAGAGATTCGCGGAGTTCTCCGATAAGCTGACGGACGATCTGCATGGCTGATACAGCCTGATGAATATCTTTTTCATATTGTCCCTCAGCCCGCCTCAGCAGCCTTGTGACAGCAGAATTGAGGCTGCGGACAACTCCTCTTATTTCATAAGAAACGACTTCCTGCCCCATCGCGTTCCGCACGGCATTTTCAAAATGATTGGCTTCGTCAAT
>DYRK01000135.1:1559-12121 GCA_020718785.1 Desulfatirhabdium butyrativorans
GATTTTCCTTTGAGCAGCGCGACCGGAATATCTCGGTACCGGCTGAATATCTCTTTGGTAAAAGCCGCTTCTCTGCGGAAAATCTGCTCCTGAAGACTTTTGGTATAAGTGGAAATCATTATCCGTGCATCTTTGTTTCTGCAGAGAAACTCCATCACCGGTATCAGATAGCCCTGAGTTTTGCCGGTTCCGGTTCCGGCTTCAACGGTGAGGACTGCATGATCGTTCAATGCCCCGGCAATGTGCCGGCCGTATTCCGCCTGAGTGGGTCTGAACACATAGTCTTTGTCCGATACAGCCAGGGTGCGGAAAAGGTCTTCAATATGTTCGGGAGATATTTTTTCAAACGGCTCTTTTCCGCTTTTCCGCCGCGGAATTTTTCCGGCCTTTTCAAGAAACTGCTTCCAGTTCGCCGTATGGTTTTCACTGCATGGCTCAGATATCTCACCGAAATAGGCTCCGCAGTGCTTTGCAATATGCGTAAAAACTTCGCCGAAAAGGGTGTTGCTTTCTTTCAGAAAATGCCGGATCGCCGAGGCATAAGGATGAAAATGGTCATTCAGAAGATGACCGCAGATATGTCTCACCAATTCCCCGGACAGAGCAAGCATTTCCTCAGAACTGAAACTGATTTTATCACGCTGCTTTTCAAAGAGATATTCGTGAATACGTTTCGGGGTATAGGATTCGAGATGCGGCAGGAAAAACTCGGCGGCAAAGCTGAGGTCAACTGCCCGGATATCTCCGCAAAAATTCTGTATCTCGCCGATAACATGATGATTGTCAAAAACCAGAATAAAGTTCTGTCTGTTCAGAAATTCTCCGAGCCTGTCCGCGGCTTCTTTCCGTGCAGGCGCAGCCTGAAGCATTTGTGCGGAAAGATCGGAATAAGCCGATTCCCTTTCGGTAAAGGAAGCGTAGCTGACAAGCGTGCTGAAATCTCTTTTCGGGGTGTCCGGGCTGATGACCGAGGCTGCAACAGAATAGATACGGTTGCCGTGAATCTCTTTCAGACCGCAGTGTGCAGAGACAAAGGCAATCTCCCGCAGTTCATCCTTATAAGGGCTTAACATGTCTGCTCCTGTGAAAAGTGAGAAGTGAGAAATGAAAAATGAGAAATATCACCGGCTCAGAACTCTGTGAAATCGTCCTCATCCAAAGGAATCACTTCTTCAGGTTTAACTTCCTTTTTCCGGATGTCCGACGGCTTTTTTTCCTTCTCACACGTCCCGGCAGAAAGATGCGGAGAGCGTAGAATTTCAGGGGACCGGCTGCTTTCATCGGGCTTTTCCGCGGTCTGTATATATTTCTTTTTTCCGATCATCACAGCGAGTTCTTCTGCAAAGCTTTTCATCTGCTCTGCCTGAGCCGACAGCTCTTCGGAAACTGCGGCAGACTCCTGCGCGCCGGCAGCCACATTCTGGGTTATCTTGTCTATTTCATTTGAACTCAGACTGATCTGTTCGATGCCTTTGGACTGCTCCCTGCTGGACTGAGTAATGGCAGCAGTCTTTTCTCCCATGACTGTCGCCGATTCGATAATCCCTTCGAAATCACTGTTTACATCTTTTATGGAACGCGCCGCATGACTGACCCGCCGGATGGTGCTGTCTATGAGCTGCTGGGTATTTTTTGCAGCCGCTGTTGATCTCAGTGCCAGACTTCTCACTTCATCGGCAACTACGGCAAAACCTGCGCCGTATTCGCCTGCCCGTGCCGCTTCTATAGCGGCGTTAAGAGCCAGAAGATTGGTCTGGAAAGCAATCTCGTCAATTGTTTTGATAATCTGGCTCATCTGACCGCTGTCTGCCTCTATCTGTGACATCTGATTAGTCAGTTCGATCAGAGACTTTAAAGAACGTGCTGATTTTTCTATATTTTCATTCATCAGAGCTTCTGCTCCCCGCGTCAGTTCCGATGTTTCCCTGCCCATAGCATTCATTTCTTCCAATGACGCGGAGCTTTCTTCGACAGATGCTGCCTGTTCGGAGGCACTTTCGGAAAGGGACTGGCTGGCAGAACTGACCTGACAGGCAGTAAGCGAAACCTGATGTGCTGCCTGATTCAGACCGTAAACCACACGGCTGACAGGCCGGATCAGATATCTCCTTATGCTGAAAAACAAGGTGATCAGCAGGGCGATATTTATCAGAACCGTTGCCATCGCTATATTGACAAGAGATTTGCTGATCGCTTCTGTCATGAATTTTTCCGTAAGATAAAGTTCGACGGTTCCCACTTTGTCGCCGTCTTTTACAATATCTCTGTTTTTCTGAATGCTTATTTTATATTTCCTGAGATCGGCGTCAGACAGGGTATCCCATTCCGCCGTGTTCCAATTCATGTCTCTTTTTCTTCCAGCAAATACGGTTTTTCCGTCATCTTTTTTTACAACAGCAGCATAAATCCGTCTGTCCGTCATTTCGGACCTGATGATTTCTTCGGCACGGTTTACGTCAACATCCCATAACGATGTGACAAGATTTCCGGCTAACCGCTCTGCAGCAATGTCGGCAAACCGGTTCAGTTCCTCATTCATTTCGGATTTGGCTGTAATGTGGTTGAACACGGCAAAAACACTCAGAATAAGCGTTGTCTGAAAAATAAGAATGACAGTCATTTTCAGCCGGATGCTTCTTTGCTTCAGACCGGCATGAGATATTTTTTCCATAAGTTACTCCTTTTCCGCTGTGAGCCTGATTTTCAGTTTCCCATTTTCCGGTAAATCTTTCAAGGCTTTTTCAAACACGGCTTTTGCCTCGTCTTGGATGCCGGTGTGATGGAATCAGTGCGGCTGCCAGTACGGAAGTATCAAAGAAAACTTTCATTTTATCCTATAATTTCAGCTATCCGCTTTTCACGGTGATCGGCGATAATCTCTGAAACATCTTCTGCTATCCGGGTATGAAGGATAAGGATTCCGTCTTTTTCCATAAGCCCGGATTCTTCGTCATAAGCCTTTGTGCATTTTTCGTGCAGGGCATCGTCTGCGTCCGGCACGGCTGATAAAAAGCCGGTATCTGTCAGTGTGCTCATTCGTCCGGACTCCGGCCTTCCCGGCGATTGCCGCTTTTTTTCAGGATTTCCTCAACACGGGTTGATATATTTCCTTTTCCGCTATGCCCGACTCCGATAAATGAATATGTGTCTGACGGACAAGATTGAGATTGCAGATATTGCACTAAGGCTTCTTCGGCAATTGCTTCCAATGTCGTTGTCCGCTGCTTTGCAAGCCGGGTCAAAGATTCTATCACATCTGTATCTGCCTGAATACAAATGGTTTCCATTTATGCTCCTCTGATTTTCACGGTATTCTTTCCACCGTCACAATTTGCGCTTTTCAAATTTTCCGTAAAACGCCCTTGCTTAAAACAGACGCAAATCGTTTTATCGGCAAAAACGGTTTGCAAAACCGTTTTACAGAAGTGCAGATTATGCCGGTGGTCAGTATATAAACCGCCTCATTGTTTCTTTCAGTTTCCCATTTTCAGGGCGGTGAATAACTTTACGCATAATATTTTTTGAAACAATTAATATCGGAATCCGGTTTCAGAGTATTCCTGCGGGGCTTCAAAACCCGGCAGGAATACTCTGATTTATCATGGAACCGAGCATTGATTCACTACCGGCATGATATCAAGAATGCCGATATATCCATCCCCATCCAAGTCATAAAACGCGTCGTAATCCTGATTTCCTTCAGACGCATTCCATCGGGACGAGACTTTTTGAATATCGCTGTCATCCACCTTTCCGTCACCGTCAAAATCATAACAGAGCGGCACTCCGTCAGGTCCGGCAGGTGTTTCAGGCTCTTCTGCAACAATATTCAGTTCCTCTCCCAAAGAGACCGACACAAGCGATCTGAGAACCTGATGAGCAATGAGCTTCACCGATTTTGTCTCTTGAGACAGAATACGCATTTCTCCCTGAAGCCCCCTTACGGTCAGGACTCCGTTTCTGCTTTCTGTTCCGCGCAGCACCGCACGATAGGTTCCGGACGTCAGGACAGGCAAAAAGACTGTCTGCTGTCCGTTTTCCGAAAGCCTGAAGTTCGCGCCGGGAATATAAAGCGTCTCTTTGTCACAATATTGTCCTGACGGATCATATACCGCCAAATCAGCGGGTCCCTCAAAGCTGAGAGACATCCATAAGGTATCATCCGGCACAGACGAGATTCTGACATGCCCGATGATTTCTTTCCCCAAATCGCTTTCTGTTCTCCAGTCATACCAATCTGCAGAAGCAAGCACCGATGGACCGTCATCATGCCGCGGTTTACGGCTCCGCTTTCCGTCAGATGCGTATTTTCCGATCAGGCTGTCAAGATTCGGCGCGTCCACACTCACACCGGAAAACTGAAGAATCAGGTCATTATAATCCGCATCGCTTTTGGGAAGGTCCATATCTTCATAAGCAAAAGCTTTGCCCAAGCCGCTGACATCCGCCATCTGCCCGATGTGCATTCCGTAATCAGAATTCAGCAATACAATCGAGAAGATAGGGCGTACAACCGGGTCATTGCTTGCCGGGTTCCGGGAAAGGGCTTCAAACGTAGAATTGGGAGCCAGGATTGTTGCAAAGGTATCTCCGGGAGTCATTGCAAATTCTTTTACTCCTTTGTATTCCCCCAGATTCCAGTCTTTGGGTTCTTCTTCTCCGAGAGAACCGCTGAAGCGTGCGCCTTCTTCCGAATCCGAAAACACTATATGACCGTTTGAATTATTGCATTGTACCCGGCGTACAGCTTCTTTAATAAATTCAGTCGGATTGGATACAAAGGCTTTCATTCCGGAGAATCTGAATATTCCGAATTCTCCTTCATACATGCCGCCGTCATAAAGCCAGTCAATGGACACAATTCCGCTGTCTCCGATCCTGAATTCTCCTGGAATCAGTGTGGGATTGGTTCCGTTTCTGTATTCATCCAGATTCGTAACCTCATCGCCGTCCAAGTCTGCCGAGGCGTCATTCCCAAGCGGATTCAGTCCGTAAGCCATTTCCCAGCCGTCAGGCATTCCGTCAGCATCGCTGTCGCCGTTTACGGGACTGGTTCCGCGCTGATATTCTGTGAGATTGGCAACACCGTCACCGTCAGCATCGCCTGCCGAGTCATTCGCTGCGGGATTGAGTCCCTTCGAGATTTCCCATCCGTCAGGCATTCCGTCAGCATCGCTGTCCGAGCTTATCGGATTTGTTCCTCTCTGATATTCGCTCAGACTGCTCAGTCCGTCACCATCCGGATCCCCTGCCGAGTCATCGGCAAGAGGATTCAGACCGTAAGTCGCTTCCCAGCCGTCAGGCATTCCGTCCGCATCGCTGTCAGAGTTTCTCGGATTTGTTCCTCTCTGATATTCGGTCAGATTGCTCAGACCGTCGCCGTCCAAATCTCCTGCCGCGTCATTGACCGAAGGATTCAGACCGTTGGCAGTTTCCCACGCGTAAGTCATTCCGTCGCCGTCATCATCCGAACCGGGAGCAGGCGGGGGCGGAGGAGGGGGAGGAGAGGGCGGTTCACTCGATCCTACGCCGGTGGTATCTCCGCTCATGTCATCCACTAACCATGTATTCCCGATCACACCGCGCAGCACCACGTAGTCAATACAGGTTCCGGGACTTGCGTTTATTGTGAGATAACCCATTGCCGAATTGGCATTCGTGGGTCCGGACGCTGTCACGGTTCCGCCGTTGGTCAGACGGGCTTCCATGACGAAGTCTCCGTAGGAACTGTAACCGGTTTTGAACCATGTTCCGTTGTTGTTTGTGAAATCCACAATCACGCCTCTGGCATCAGCCTGAACCCCTGCCCAGAGCCAGAAATTTCCGTTATGATGGAAATTGGCATCGTTATAGGACAGTCCCTGATCATCCGAACAGGTGTTGTATCTCCCTACCCGGCTGTCTCCGTACATGGCGTTGTAGCCGCTGAAATTCTTGAAGGAAACTCCTTCAATGTTGTTGATTGCCGCGCTGTTCTGTCCGTCTTCGAAATTGATGAAAAATGCCGCAGCATTTCCCCATATTCCGAAAACTAAGCACAGGACGCACAGGCATGCCTTTGTTTTTCTCATAACCTGCCTCCTTTGTTAAAATTGTTAAGAAACATTCCGTTAAATAAACTGACTGAAACAGGCATTATTTAATCCGGCGATCAGTCCGATATTTCATGCTGTTCCTCGCTTACCCACAACATACCGGATTACTGTGAAAAAGCCGTTATACCATTCAGCGCAGTTGTCCAGCGATTCTTTCAGATAGTCAATTGTTATCCCGCCATCATCCAATACTTTTATGATAGACTGACGCTGATTTCTGAGCCGTTTACAATTCAGTGCTAAGAGATTTATTGTTTTCTTAGCAAGCGTATCTTTTTCATCCGAAGGAATAATCATGCCATTACCTGTATAAGTGAAGCGCAACTGGCAGTTTTTATCAAGCGGAGAAATCAGATTGTCAAAATAATCAGAGCCTTTTTTACGTCCGCAACTGTCTTTATACTCGCAACATGCAAACAAATTATTATAGGCAAACCTCTCTGCCGGGTATTTACTCTTGGGTTTGAAATGCTCGATATGAGCATCGCTATTCTGTCTTAAAGCAATTTCACAGTAACAGCAAAACATAGCCTGTTCATTTATCAGACATTCCCTTAATTCCTGATATGTTTCTGTTTTTGAAAAATCATCCCAATCAGCGCGAGGATTCTTTTTGTTCCATGATTGAAATGAAGACGGCTCAGGGCATTTTACAATATGCTTCATTTCTTCAGTTCCTCCCTGCGGATGAGCGTTTCAGCCCTTATAATATCGGGATCGGTCTTCATATCTTTTTTCAGGGAAGAAACCAGTTTCTTTGCTTCGTCAAGCTTCTTTCGTTCAATCAGCTCAAACAGCTTGTCCAAATCTTTGCGGGCCTGATCCGGACGTGATTCATCATCCATCACTAATTCAACAACTCTGTCAAGCGACATGCCGTAGGTTTCATCTGCTCTTGTATAATTCAAGCCGTCCTCGCCCTGTTCAAGAAGAAAAACATTCTCCGGTTTTACATGACTGATGACCTGCGGGGAATGTGTGGATATAAAAAACTGACAATTGGGAAATATTCTCAGTAAGTTCGGGACAACAAGCCTCTGCCATTTGGGATGAAGATGAAGGTCTATTTCGTCAATAAGAATAATACCTTCGCCTTCAAGCGGCTTATTTTTCTTTGGATTGGCAATAGCCAGACGCCGGGCAATATCGCCCACTAATGCAATTAAGTTCTTCTCTCCATCCGAAAGTTGATCAAGGTTGAATGGTACTCCTTTTTTATCAATCAGGATATGCGGACGCGGTAATCTTTTCACCTGAAGGTGAGTATATTCAGGGAGAAACTGCTCTATCGCTTTTGTAACAGTCTGTAACTCATTATTTTCATTGCCTAAGACATTCCTTTTCTGACGAATTTCTCTGTCAATAATCTGTTTCAACGACGATGAAAGTTGCGTGTGCGTCGAATCCGGGATTTTCTGGAACGCCTGCTCCAAATCTCTTTTGCCTTTATCGCTAAACCACCAAAGACTCAGCAGAATTGCAAAACTGAATAATTCCCAAAGAAATGCAAGCATCTTTTTGTCTGAACCATCCTCGTACCAAAGATATTCAAGTCTTAGGACAATATGTTCAATCATTTCTTCATCAAGACCGCCTTTGTCAATGAGGCTATCTCTGTACTCACTGCTCAACGAATCCGTCTTGTGAAATATATACTTAATATTATCAAGAAGTTTTTCATATTTCCATGAACTCTTTTCAATCATATCTATCAGGTGAGAGAGATCAAGAAAGAGGATTCGCGGTTCTTGATAAATCATCTCATCTTTTTCAAACCGCCTGATGAGGTATTCGAACTCATCCTCGTCAAACTGCTTTATATCATTGAGAAAGGCTTTTTTCAGAAGGTCAAGAAAACGAGTAAGCCGTCGCTTGATCCAGCTTCGATTCTGCATCATCCATTTAGAACGGGACTGGGCTTTTTCATTCAGGATATCGTCCTGAATACGAAACCATTCAAAAAAAGATTGATAGTTTGCTTTCCCGCCAAGTGCATTCTCGTAAACATCCGGATTATATATTGAATCACGAGCAGGAATTTCAGGACGAATAGCCCCGACGCTACGATTTATAGGATAGCAGGCAATCACCGGCCAGCTCATATCCAGTTCGTGATTTTTTCTGATTGCCTCAGCCAGCCTGCTTGCTCCGCCGAACTGCGATTCCATGTCAGAAGAACGCCCTTTTGCCGTTTTAGTCAGAAGCCAAGTGTAACAGTTGCCTTCTTCGATAACGCAAAGTTCCAAAAAACCCTCGTCTCTGTCATTTTGCAGACTTGAATCCGGAATATATGCCCCCCGCCCATTCTCTCGTTCAATCCTTTTTACAAGCCAGGATAAACAGATACTCAGGGCATCAAGGACAGTGGATTTGCCTGAGCCGTTTATCCCTATGAAAAGGTTCAGTTTTTCTGTAAATTCAAAGACGATTTCCGATGCTGATCGAAAATTACAAAGTTTTATTTTTTCAATTTTCATTCTGGCTTACCCATGGTTATAAATTCCGCCTTTTTGTCATTTCGCAAGCATCCGGCTCTGTTATTGTAACAATACACGCCATATCTGTTTTTTTTACACTCGGGTTAATAAGATATGTTTCTGTTTTTCCTTTTTACGATTGTCTTTTTCGACAAACAGAGAATTGCCGCTAAAAGGGTCGGTTTCCGTGTAATACATCAGAGCAGACCATGTCGAGGGCGAAGGAGTGAAAATCTGTATCTGTTCCGGACGAAGACGAAGTTCCTTTTTCACGAAATGTTTTAGGCATCGCATATCTTCAAGGCTGCACCCGGGGTGCGCGGCTATGAAGTAATAAGTCAGAAACTGTTTCTTGTCGAGTCGTTTGTTGATGCTGTCGAATAATTTTTTGAAAGCACTGACAGTCTCAGTTCCGGGTTTTCCCATGAGCTTGAGAACATTGTTCTGAGAATGTTCCGGAGCAATCTTCATCTGCCCTGAAACATGATAACGGATGACTTGTTCAAGATATTTTTGTCCTGAAACTTTATCTCTTAATATAAGATCACAGCGGATTCCGGAACCGATGAAAACTTTTTTGATTCCGGGTAATTTTCTGAGTTTATTCAGGATAGACATCTGAGGTACATGGTCTGCGCTCAGATGTTTGCAGGGTTCTGGAAACAGGCAGTGTTTATCCTGACAAGCGCCCTGTGTTTTTTTCTTTGGACAATCTGTCGCGTACATATTGGCTGTAGGTCCGCCGACATCGGATATAATACCTTTGAAATCCGGATGGTTTGCAAAACTTGCGGCTTCCCTCAGAATCGAAGCTTCGCTGCGTTCCGTCACGGTTCTGCCCTGATGAGCAGTAATCGCACAGAAGCGGCATTCTCCGTAGCATCCCCGATGACTGGTCAAGGAAAATCGAATGGTCTCCAGCGCGCGTACTTCTCCCTCTTTTTTGTAAAAAGGATGAACGTCCCGCTGATAAGGAAGTTCATATATTTCGTCAAGTTCCTGTCCGGTCAGCGGAAACTGCGGCGGATTCTGGATCAGATAGCGGCTGTCCTGTTTCTGATACAGTTGTTTTGCCGTGAAAGGATCCGTGTTTTCATAAAAAGTCCGAAACATCTCGATGAATTTCTGTTTATCGCCGGAAACCGCTTCATGGGAAGGAAGCTCTGTAAGTGAGAACTGAGAAGTGAGAAGTGAGGAGTGAGGAGTAAGAAATGAAGAATGAGAAGGCGGAACTGATGAGATATAGCATAATCCTCTGATATCTCTAATGTCTTCCTTGTTTCGGAGTTTTGAGGCAAGTTCGAGAACCGCTTTTTCGCCCATGCCGTAAACAATGATATCGGCTTTGGCATCAAAAAGAACCGAGCGTTTCACAGAATCAGAGCGGTAATCATAATGGGAAATGCGGCGGAGGCTGGCTTCAATACCTCCGAGAACAATGGACTTTGTGTTTTTGAAATACCGTCTGATCAGATTGGTGTAAGCAATGGCCGCTCTGTCCGGACGCTTGGTGTTCATGCCTCCGGGGGTCAGATCATCTTTCTGCCGGTGTTTTCCGACAGCGGTATAATTGGAAATCATGGAATCCACACACCCGCCGGTCACGCCCCAGAACAGTCCGGGTTCTCCCAGACGGCAGATATCTTTACTTGAGTGAATATCCGGCTGGGCAATTATGGCAACAGAATATCCGGCATTCAGCAGCACTCTGCCTATCACCGCGACGCCGATATAAGACGAGTCAATGTAGGTGTCGCCGCTGACCAGAATAATATCCGGCTGTTTCCATCCGAGAGATTCGAGTTCCTGATGGGTAGTGGGCAGAAACATTGAAATCATTACTCCTGAATCGCCGCACTGGGGTGCGGCAGAGCCGCCGGGAGTGCCGCACCCCATATGCATCGAGCTAAGATTATTTTTAAAATAAAATTAAAATGTTATTATCTGTTCCGTCAGACGGAAAACTTTCTGTAAACGGTACTGCTTCTTC
>DYRK01000782.1 GCA_020718785.1 Desulfatirhabdium butyrativorans
TTTGGCAATATCCTTTACTTTTTCAATAAATTTCACGGCAGCATCCTCCTGTTAAATAATGTCTTAAAAGACAGGCTTTGCCATCCTGTCTTTTAAGATATTGTCTAACAGGAAATTTCAGAAATGTCAAGAAGTTATTTCTTAGCTTGATGCATATGGTGCCGCACCCCAGTGCGGCTGGCTGTAAGTATTCTGAATAATATCGGTCAGAAACATGGAAAGCAATACTTCTCTTTACTTGATATCAGGGCGCAGAATTCTCACATGCCCGTCAAAACTGCCTTCTTTCAGATAGCTGTAACAGAGAGGAAAGGGACCCGCATGAAGGATCAGATCGCCGGGTCCCAGAATACCGTCCGAATCGCTGTCAGCAGCCAATGCGCCGATATGCTGATATTGCCGTCCGCTCTGATATCTGACAGCAATAAAATCTCCGTGCCGGATATGTCCCCATCGCACAGATTTGTCGGGCATTCCTTCTGTTATTTCGAATTCGTCAATTGTGGGAAATTTGCCGACCAGCATGGCAACATTATAATCTTTTGCCGTGATCCGTCCCTTGTATCGGTTATATGCAGCCATGAGGACATCCGCGCAATCTGCTCCGATATAATTGCCGCTCTGATACGGAAGTGATCCGAACAGTCCGGGAACATTGAAAAAAGAGGTCAGATATCCGAGGTATCCCTGACCGTCTCTTATGGAAACCCGAAAGACTTTCGGAGAGAGTCCGCGTCCATCGGACTGTCCGATTCCCGGAGAACTCTCTGATCTGCGCCTGTTTTCAACTTCTGCCTGAAACCAGAAACTGCCGACATCGTTATGATAATACGGAGTTCTGTCTGTTCCCGATGTCTGATTTTCAAATGGGCAGATTTCCCGCTGTCCCTGAAAAGCGCTTAATTCCTCTCTGTGATAGTCAATTTTATCAAAGCCTGTCCATTGATAGGCGTTTTCCTCCCAGGGATAAGCGGCATTTTTATAGAATTTCGAGATATCCGGAAATATCTGATACCAGCGGACATTTCCATCCGGCATATCTGTAGCTTTCAGCACCACGCGCTGACCCTTTAAGGGATAAACCGCAGTATCACCAAGCCAGGGACCGCCGTCAACACTTGAAAGGATGACCACTCGGGCAGAAGCATCTCCGGCTGAGAACAGGACAAGAAGCGTCCATAAAAGCAATCGGGTTTTCATAATATCCTGGGAGTGCCGCACCCCGGTGCGGCTGTAAGTCTCTGATGATCTGGTTCTACGGAGTCAAAACCGCCTGTATCCGCTCCGTTGCCCAGTCAATATCCGCTTTGGTGATAATAAGCGGCGGCGCAAAGCGGATCACATGATCGTGGGTTTCTTTGCATAGCATTCCTTTTGCCATAAGCTGTTCGCAGAACCGGCGTGCGCCCCCGGCTTCGGGAACAAGTTCGACCCCGATCATCAGCCCTTTTCCCCGGATGTCTTTGATATAGGAACTTTTTATCTCCCTGAGACGAGACATGAAATAACTCCCCGTCTCCGCGGCGTTTTCTATCATTTTTTCCTCGATCAGTACTTTGAGGGCAGTACGGGCAACCGCACAGGCAAGGGGATTGCCGCCGAAGGTGCTGCCGTGATCTCCGGGCATGAATACGCCCAGCACATCTGTATTGGATAACACTGCGGAAACAGGATAAAATCCTCCGGACAATGCCTTGCCGATCAGGGTGACATCCGCCTCGATGCCCTCGTGTTCTTCTGCCAGCAGTTTGCCAGTTCTGCCCAGTCCGGTCTGAATTTCGTCGAGAATCAGTACTACGTTCTGTCTGTTACAGATTTCCCTAACTTTTCCGAGATAACCCGGAGCCGGGATAATGACTCCTGCTTCGCCCTGAATCGGCTCTGCCATGAAGCCCACCGTGTTCGGAGTGATTGCCTTTTCCAATGCCTCGGCATCTCCGAAAGGAATGACCTTGAAACCCGGAGCAAAAGGACCGAATCCGTCTCTGTACTGCTCATCTGTGCTGAATCCGATAATGGCAATGGTTCTCCCGTGGAAGTTATTCCGGCACACAATGATTTCCGCCTGATTTTCAGGAACGCCTTTGATTTTATATCCCCATTTGCGTACCGCCTTGATCACGGTTTCCACAGCCTCCGCACCGCTGTTCATGGGAAGAACTTTGTGCGAATGAGTCATTTCGCAAAGTTCTTTATACAGCGGACCGAGCTGATCGTTGCGGAAAGCGCGTGAAGTGAGGGTCAGTTTCCGCGCCTGCTCAATCATTGCCTGCATGATTTTCGGGTGGCAATGTCCCTGATTCACTGCCGAGTAGGCAGAAAGAAAATCCAGATATTTCCTGCCTTCCACATCCCATACCCACAAGCCTTCCCCGCGGGTCAGAACCACGTTCAGCGGCTTATAGTTATATGCGCCGAACTGATTTTCCAGATCAATATAATGCTGTGTGTTCATGGTGTTCTCCCGAATAAATGATATGTACCCGGCCATATATTTTCGGACACGGCAGAATGGGAAAAACTGAGTT
>DYRK01000783.1 GCA_020718785.1 Desulfatirhabdium butyrativorans
AAAGATGCCGGTGATGAGTGAAAAAAATAATCTGTGTCCGGCAGGATAATTCTGCCAGCACCTGCAAAGCGGCAGCAGAGCGTTCATCATCGAATTGGATAAGGATATCGTCAACGATAAAGGGTATAGGCTCGTTTTTCTCCAGATAGGCTTCAAGGCTTGCCAGCCGGATTGCGAGATACAGCTGATCGCTTGTACCCTCGCTCATGCCGCTTACATCAACAAGTTCATGCCGCCGTACTCCCTTCAGCACGGTTTCGCCTTTTTCGTTGAAATCGAGGCGAAGTCCTTCAAATGACCCGAGAGTCATCCGGGAAAATAACTCGTCTGAGCGAGTCAGTATCGGTCCCTGATTTTTTTCACGGTATCGCTCGATGGACTGACTCAGCACCGCGGAAGCCAGCCTGAGCCGGGCATACTGCTCGGCATCGCTTTCAAGACGGGCCAATATGCCCTGAACTTCCTCTTCGATTTCTGCGGCTCTCGGGCTGCCGTTCATTCTGCCGAGTTCGGCTCTTTCCTTTCCTATGACCTGATCCAGCATGGATTTCTCCTGTCCCAGCGATTCCGACTCTTCTGTGAGCCTTGAAAGCTGCGGATCCATGGTGTCCGGGTCAATTGCTGCCACATCCCGAATAAAGTCATCAATCGCCGCGCCTGCGCTCAATTTCCGCAACTGTGCTTCGATAACTTCATATTCAGCCTGAATCTGCCGCCGGCGGACAGAACGTTCCTCGGCTCCGGGAAGTTCATTATAGTCTTTGCATCCGGCTTCCTCGCACATAGCGGCGAGACGCGCCTGTATTTCCGATATCCTGCTTCTTGCAGCCTGCAACTGTTTTTCTTCCTGCCGATCCTGCTTTTCCAGACTTTCCTGCTGAGTCTTTGCTTCCAAAGCCCGGCGCAGACGGCTGTTCAACTCTGTGACCGACTGTTCGAGAGGAAGTTTTTCCAATTCCGGGGCTGCGATCATAAGCAGACGGCTCACTTTTTCGGCGAAATTTTCGGCGTCTCTGTCAATTCCGTTCATCCGCTTGAGCAATATGTCTGCTTCATCGAGTTTGACGAACAAAGCTCTGACATCATCTGCCACGGCGTTTGCCTGAGCCGGCGTGGCGTCCGCTTCGAGACCCAGCGGCTGAACCGCTTTTCCCCATTTTTGACTCCAGTCGGATCTTTCCGACAGAGTTTTTTTCTCTCTCGCAAAAGCCTCCTGAAGTGCATCTTCTTTCTGCGCCAAATCGCTTCCGAGTTTGTCTCGATCTGTGCGGATTTTTGTCGCCCGATCAATGAGCTTCCGGCTGACATCAATAATATCGCGCAGAGAGGATATCCCCGAACCCCGAACCTCGAACCCAGAACCTCTCAAACAAACGACCAATTCATGGCGGTGTTTTTCGATACGAATTTTTATTTCTTCGGTTTTGGCTCTCTGCTCACGGATCAGGGAAATCTGATTGGCTAACTGAGCCTGTTTCTGTATCCATGCGTGCATCTCTCTCGGCGATTTCGGAGAAATGGCTAAAGGTTCCCATAAAGATGTCCATTCCTCTCCTGACTGTAGATATACTGTCTCGGATTTTTCAAGGCTTTCTTTCAAATGATTGAGAAGACTTATCCGTTTTCCCCGATCCGCGAGAAGTGATGCTTTTCTCGCCACACGGTTCGCTTCTCTACGAAGTCGGTCTGCAATTTTATCAGCAGTTCTGACACTTCTGCTATATGTCTCAGCCAAATCATTTCCGAGCGGAAATTCAGTAGTCCGAACTTTCTGCCAGAGTTCATCTCTCGATTTTCGAGCGTCGGTCAAATCCTCTTCCATAGGCGCATCCTGCTCAATCTCGAGCTGAGATTCGATTTCTGTCAGACCGAGTTCCATTTCGTCAATTTCTTTGCGATATTTTCTGATGTCGTCTTCTGCCTGTTTCAGACGACGCTCAAAGATATCAACAGTTTCAAGAGAAGGAACCGGCAGTCGTTCAAGTTCTTCGAAACTTCCTGTCCAGAGCGTCAGTTTTTTGAGCGAATTTTCTGCGGATGCCTCTGCTTTACGGATATCGGCGCATTCGGCTTCATATCGAATTTCGAGATCGCCCTGCTGCCGGGCATTCTCTAGGACTCTTAGGAGTTCATCCGTGTCCGGCGGCTCATGGCTTTCTGACAGTTGCTTTTTCAATCGCCCGATGATGAGGGATAATTTGGAGATTTCATCCTGAGTGTTTTTCAATTGGGTATTGATCCGTTCAGAGTCGGTTTCCAACTCCCGGATAGCAATACTTTCCGCAGTTTCCAAATGAATCTTCTGATGAGCTTGTTCAAGGCTCAGATCGCCTCGAAATCTTCTGAGAATGGCTATGGCTTCGGATTTTGCGCTGCTTCGAAGTCCCTCGAGTCGGAGACGGTCTTTCATGGCTTTGCGATAACTCCCGAGTTCCTGATACAGTTCCTGGATCAGGTCTGCATTTTCAAGCAGAGTCTGAGGAATATCCAATTCGTGAAGCGACTGCCGGATTTCATCAAGAGTT
>DYRK01000136.1 GCA_020718785.1 Desulfatirhabdium butyrativorans
CCCTTAATCCCGAAAATCCCGGTTCAGACAGTGTGCGTGCATCTGCAAGGATTGTCCGCAGCTCGGATTCACTCAATGCGCCTCTGCCCAGTTCTCTCCCCAGGCAACATTCACCTTGAGCGGCACGCGGAGTTTCCATACTCCTTCCATGACTTCTTTCACAAGGTTTTTTACCGTATCCAATTCATCATTAGGCACCTCGAATACCAGCTCGTCATGCACGGAAAGGAGCATTGCGGACCGAAGCCCTCTTTTCTCGAATTCGGCATCGGTCTGTATCATGGCGATTTTAATCAGATCAGCGGCAGTTCCCTGAATGGGCGTATTGATCGCGGTACGCTCGGCAAATTTGCGGACATTGCTGTTGGAACTGGCGATATCCGGCAGCAGGCGGATGCGTCCGAGAAGCGTGCCGGTCTGCTTGGTTTTTTCAGTTTCCTCAATGGTTTTGGCAATGAATTGCTTTACTCCTTTGTATCTTGAAAAATAATTGTCTATATAGGTTTTTGCCATTTTCTGGCTGATGCCGAGTTCTTTGGACAGACCGAATGCACTCATGCCAAAGACAATGCCGAAATTTATGGCTTTTGCCTGCCGTCTCAGTTCGGGAGAAATCCGGGATCCGGGAACCTGAAATACTTCACTCGCGGTTCTGCCATGAATATCTTCGTCTTTCAGGAATGACTCAATCAATATCTCGTCTTGGGAGCAATGCGCCAGAATGCGGAGTTCGATCTGCGAGTAATCGGCTGAAAGCAGAAGCCATCCCTTCTGAGGCACGAATGCGCTTCGGATTTCCTTTCCTTCTTCATCCCGGATTGGGATATTCTGAAGATTCGGCTCCGAACTGCTGAGTCTGCCTGTTGCGGTCACGGTCTGATTGTAGGAAGTATGAATACGCCCGGTCTCTTTATTGACAAGCTTCAGCAAGGCATCGGTGTAGGTGGATTTGAGTTTCGACAAAGTTCTCTGTCTTAAAATCAGAGCCGGGAGTTCATGCTGTCCCGCAAGTTCTGTCAGCACGTCAACATCGGTGGAATAACCGGTTTTTTTCTTGGTCTTTTTCAGGGTCGGAAGTCTGAGCTTTTCAAAAAGAATGTGCCCCAATTGCTGAGGTGATGCAATATTGAATGACTCTCCCGCAACCGAATAGATTTGCGATTCAATCCGTTCAAGCGAATGCTCGAATGATTTGGAAAGTTCTTGCAGACGGTCTTTATCCACACAGATTCCGCGCATCTCCATTTTCATCAGCACCGGAATCAGCGGCATTTCTACTTTTTCGAGAAGTTCGCTCAGTCCGAGCTTTCCGAGTCGAGGTTCCAGGACATTATAAGCCATGAGAGTCATATCTGCGTCTTCGCAGGAATACTCGGCGGCTTTTTCTACAGGGACAAGAGAAAAACTGTCTTTGCCTGCGACATCTTTGTAGGAAATCTTCCGGTGAGACAGAAAATCGAGAGCAATCTGATCGAGATTGTGCGCCCGTTTTGAGGGATTCAGGAGATATGATGCGAGCATAGTATCAAAGACCGCGCCGCCAAGACGTATTCCGTGTCGAATCAGCACTATCCGGTCGTATTTGATATTCTGACCGATTTTTCGGATATCCGGATTTTCAAGCAGAGGTTTCAAAGCAGCCAGAACATCGCTCAGGGCAAGCTGTTCAGGCGCGCCTAAGTAGTTATGGCAGCAGGGAATATAAAATGCCTCATTCGGTTTCAGGGCAAACGACAGCCCTACGAGGCTGGCTTTCATTGGGTCTTCGGACGTAGTTTCAGTGTCAACAGCAAAGATACCCGCTGTTTCAAGGTCTAGAATCAGATCGGAAAGTTCCTGCATCGTAAGAACCGCCTTGTAGTCTTTCCGCGAAAGATCGGATGACTCAGGAAATGCCTTCTGCAACTGACTGAATTCCATTTCCCTGAACAGCTTGGAAAGTTTTGCGGTATCCGGGGCTTTCCGCCTGAAATTCTCCGGATCAAAGGATACCGGCGATTCGGTATTGATTCGGGCAAGGTCTCTGCTTAGAAATGCCTGATCTTTGTATTGTATCAGATTCTCAAGCTGTTTTTTCTTTGTAATCTCATGAATCCGCTCATAAAGTGTTTCTATCGTTCCGAAGCTCTGAATCAGCGACATAGCGGTCTTCTGACCGATACCGGGTACGCCCGGAATATTGTCCGAGGTATCACCGGAAAGCCCCATGAGATCGAGCATCTGTCCGGGTTCGATTCCGAATTCTTTGCGTAAGACATTTATGTCCGTAGTCTTTTCTTTCATGGGATCCCAGAGAATGGCATTCTCCGTTACCAATTGGAGAAAATCTTTGTCTCCTGTCACCATAACTACCGAAAAACCGGATTTTTCCGCAATACGGGCAAAGGTTCCGATGAGATCATCGGCTTCGTATCCCTGCATTTCGATTACCGGAATGTTGAAGCCGTCCGTGACCGCCTTGATATAGGGAATCTGAACCGCCATATCTTCCGGCATGGGAGGGCGGTTTGCCTTGTATGCCTCATATATCTCATGCCGGAAAGTCTTGCCTTTGGAGTCAAAGAACATAACGACATATTCGGGCTTTTTATCTTCCATAAGCTTTAAGAGCATCCGGGTGAATCCGAAAACCGCGGAGGTCGGAAATCCTTTGGAGTTGGACAGACCTCCGCGGATCGCGTGGTAAGCTCTGTGGATATAGGAACTGCCGTCTATCAGGTATAATATTTTTTTCATGGAATCCTATTTTTATTTATCTTCTTTCGGGGACGTCTTTGCCGTAAAAGGATTTTGCAAATCATTTTATCATCTGATAGCAGATAATTGTAATAGCGTCAACAAGTTTTCGATGTAACTTCCTAAGCCTTTATACTGCCCGCCGGCATAATCTGCGCTTTTTGTAAAACGGTTTTCCTCGTTCCCAAGCCCCGGCTTGGGAACGCGTCTGCGCCCGAAGCCCCGGCTTCGGTCCGTCTCCCGTCACGGGAAGCCGGGCTTCCCCGGCAAGTGCGTTCCCAAGCCGGGGCTTGGGAACGAGAAAAAATCGTTTTTGCTGAAAATCCGTAAAGCGCAAAATATGACGGTGGTAAGAATAGTCCAAAAAATCAGCTTGCCACAGCCGAATAATCATAATCTTTAATTTTTGATAAAAAAGAATTGACAAACATAAAGTGTTATGGGATATATTGAAAATGAATGTGTTAATGAGTCTAATCACATACAACAAATCAATATAGTGAACCTCGGCACAATCTGCTGTCCGCTGATCTCAGACAGGTGAAATATGAAAGCTGTCAATATAGAAAAAGAACCTTTTGAATTATTTCAGATTTTCAGCATTGTCCGCAGAGAACCGGTGCTATTGCTTGCAAACGGAGAGGAATTTATCCTCAGTCTTGCGGATGACTTTGCATCTGAAGTTGAAGCTCTTAGAAACAGCATGAAATTTCAGGCTTTTTTAGATGAACGGATGAAGTGCGGAGTCAGATTTCCGATAGAAGAAATCGAAAAAGAAGTCGAAGAAGAGTTGCTGAGACAATCCGAAATGTCGCAATAATAAAGCGGGAAGGATTCTTATCCCTTCTCAACTCAATAAAGAAAAGGAGAAATTATGAAAGACAAGTCAAAACCGTTTCTGTCAAAAAGAAGTTCATCTTTACTCATTACTTTGGCTATGCTTTGGGTCTTCGGAGTAAACACCTACGCTGCTGATTGCAATTGTCAGGGGTGTTGTTCAGGGCATGACGGTGTTGTCTGCATTAACGGCGTTACAATGTGCAAAGACGGTCATGTGACTGAATGTATGGATAGCGGGGAATGTATAGCAGAAGGATGTCCGGGGTGTATTCCTCAGAAGATTTCCGTCTCTCCTCCCGCATTTTCGGATCCTCTGAATATTGTAGCAATGATTGACGCACCGGGCGAGTTTACCACGGGACTTGCCTTTGACGGGATTTATCTCTGGAGCGCGGATTCCGGAACAAAAAAGATTTACAAACTGAGTACAGCCGGAGAAGTCATGGCTGATTTCGATATTACGGGCGAGCTTCCTTTCGGCATTGCTTATGACGGAACATCTCTGTGGTATTCGGAATTTGTAACCGGAAAGATTTACAAAACAGATACTACGGGAAAGAATATCACTTCTTTTGCTTCTCCGGGCGGCTGGTCATCAGGGCTTGCCTTTGACGGAACCTATCTGTATTCTTCCAATTTCGAAGCAAAGAAGATTTACAGAATGGATACTTCCGGGAATATTATCTCATCTTTTGCCTCCCCGGGCGATTATCCTACGGGTCTGGCATTTGACGGAACATATCTGTGGAACAGCGATTCAAAATCCGGCAAGGTTTATAAATTGGATACTTCCGGGAATATTATCGCCATGTTCGAACCCTATCTGCTTGCAAAGCCTTACGGCATTGCATTCGACGGAAATGATGTTTGGATTGCCGACGATGATACGGACAAAATTTACAAGCTGTCCTTTACATCGCCTGTCATAAAAATGGGCGAGTCAAAAAAACGGACATTTATTGTCAGCAATTCCGGCAATGCAGACCTTCACGTGAGCAAACTTCTGATTACCGGCAAAGACTCGGCTGATTTCTCTGTGCAGAACGACCGATGCACGGGTCAGATCATTCCGGCAACAAGATCGGACAATTTCGACATAGTGTTTTCGCCGATGTCGGCAGGAGAGAAAAGCGCAATGCTTGAAGTATATTCCGATGATCCGGATACTCCGGCAGTAAAGATTCCGCTGAACGGCGTCGGGGACGGACTCGGATGTCGTATAGATAATGATCTCTGGATCCGTGCAGTCATTCACAGCGAGGAAAAAGGAGATATCGAAGCAGTCTGGTACAAAGGCGGGCAGGACAAAACCCAAGCCGGCGATCAGGTGATTTGGGGCTATTTCTACGCCAGCCCTGATGATGTCAACTGGGGAAGCAAAGACAATCCGGATGTGTTTGTGAAAATCTGGTTTGACCGCAGCGGCAGGCTCGATGTCAATTTTTTCCATGTCTCTGTTCCGGACATCGAAGTTTACTCAGACTATCACTATGACGGAACCCCGGATGAACAAGGCACAACTACTCTGAGCCGCCGCTATATCCGCCAATACTACGAAGACGGAAAGAGTGATATGGAGGAAAATGAAGAAGACGGCATTCCGCTCCCCGGAGATATGCCTAAAGGAAATCCTTCGGGATATTCTGCTATCAATGATCTCCGTATCGGAGCCGTCATTGCCACCGTAGAAAAAGGGGCTGTGGATGCACTCTGGCACAAAGGCGGCGATTCTCTGACCGAAGGCGGTCATCAGGTCTTGTGGGGCTATTTCTATGCCAATCCCGATGATGTCAACTGGGGCAGCGAAAACAATCCCGATCTTTTTGTCAAAGTCTGGTTTGATGCAAGCGGCAGATTGGATGTGAATTTCTTTCATGTCTCTGTGCCGGATATCGAGGTCTGCTCTGATTTTCCGAATGACGGAACATACAATCAGAAAGGAACAGCGGTTCTGAGCAATCGTTATATCTGGCAGGTGTATCAGCGATAAGAGATATTCATAATAACTTTCCGGAGTGCAAAAATTCCTTTTTTGCGGGCGGTGGGGTGCAAAAAAGGAATTTTTGCACTCCGGATCGGAAAGCAACAGCGGTTCTGAGCAATCGTTATATCTGGCCGGAGTGCAAAAATTCCTTTTTTGCGGGCGGCGGGATGCAAAAAAGGAATTTTTGCACCCCGGATCGGAAAGCAACAGCGGTTCTGAGCAATCGTTATATCTGGCCGGAGTGCAAAAATTCCTTTTTTGCGGGCGGCGGGATGCAAAAAAGGAATTTTTGCACTCCGGATCGGAAAGCAACAGCGGTTCTGAGCAATCGTTATATCTGGCCGGAGTGCAAAAATTCCTTTTTTGCGGGCGGCGGGATGCAAAAAAGGAATTTTTGCACTCCGGAAAGGAACCGGTCCATGCTCATATAAAAGAGGATCGCTTTGCCGGGCGTCTCAAAACAAAGCCGATGATGACTCCGGTCAGAAGAATGCCGCCTCCGATCAGAACCCAGATGTGACGCTGATCCGAGCGGATTTTATCCAATTCCTCTTTCATTGCCGCGTTTTCTTTTTTCTGCTCGGAGACCTGAGACGAAACTTTGAGATAATCGGATTTTAATTTCAGAAAATCGGCACATTCGCTTTTGAGCGTATTGTAGGATTTGCTGAGTGTCTCAAAAGAATCTTTGTCAGAGCCGCTTCCCGACCCCCCGCGTTCATTTTCTTTCTTCAGATTTTTGTTTTCCTCCAGCAGAGACGTGACCTGAGCCGAAAGCATTTCATGCTCTTTTTTCAAGGTTTCCGGGGCATATTTATCCGGCTGTCCGGATGTAAGATAACGCGTCAGCATCCAGCCCTCTTTTCCGTCCGGAAGTCTGACTTTTGACCATTCCGAGCCTTGTTCCAATAGCTCCACCCGCTGTCCTGCCGTCATTGTGGCTATAATTTTCCGATCATTTCCGGGGCCTGTTCTCAGCGTAAGTTTGACCTCGCCGACATACATGAGCGTCTGAGCCTGTAGGACCGAAGAGAATATCATCAGACATATCCCGACAAAAACAAATTTTTTCACACGCTATTCCTCCCTGAAACGCGATTCCTCACAGACCGAGCCGCGGCAGCATAAAAAAATCTGGTCCGATTTGTTTCCGCATTCCTGTCTGTTAAAAAAAACAATTTGAAATCACGTATCCGTTCTTTTATTTTATCTGTTGGTTTTTCATAAAAAAATTGTCTTCAGGAGTTACGCAGTTGCATGATTTTAACCGCCAATTCACGCTGATAAACGCCAATTAATCAGAAAAATAAATTCAAGTGCGTAAGTCCCGGTCTTGAAAAAGATAAATCAGTCAATAATTTCTTTTAAAATCCCAATGAGTGTGATAATCAGCCTCAAAAGTTTGAGGGAGCATCCGTCCTGACCCCTTTATTCAACCTCTCATAAAATTTGGTGTGACTTATGATAATATTTGATCTGCAATGCAGCAAGGGCCATAAATTCGAAGGCTGGTTTGAAGACGGACAGTCCTTTGAAACACAAAACGAACAGTCGCTTATCACCTGTCCGCTTTGCAACGACACCGCGATTTTCAGAATTCCTTCCACCTTTGCCATCAGATCCTCTTCATCGGGAGTTCCGCTCCCCGGAGCGGAAAATTCCGATTTCGGTAAAAAACTGATTGAATTTGTGGATAAAAATTTTGATGATGTCGGATGCGATTTTGCAAAAGAAGCCTTGAAAATCCACTACGGTGTTTCAGAGCCGCGGAATATCAAAGGCTCAAGCACCGATGAAGAGGAGAAAACCCTTAAAGAAGAAGGGATACAGTTTTTCAAAATTCCTGTGCCAAAGCAATCCGACACCGATGCCTGACCATCATGACGCTTCTCTTGATTTTTTATTTATCCCCTGCGGCTTCCTGAGCAGCGTCATGTATTTTTTTTCCGCCTTCGGCTTTCTGTTCCATCGAAAAAGGAGTATCTAACCATGAAACATGGATGATACCGAAAAAATTGAGTCCGAAAGCGACTACCAGTGCGATAACCGCGTACAAAACATATTTTCCCATAAATTCAGCCTCATATCAGAAGAGTTCGAATTTCAAGTGCCAAACGCTCAAAACTTTGAAGTTCCTGAGCTTTAACATTTATGCGAAAGAGAATCAAGCATAAAAAACCGGGTTGACAGATCAGAGCTTATTAACACACGGAGATTTCAAATGAAACGGACAAAAATTGTTGATCTTTTAAAGTCGGATGCCCCTGCGGGGAAAGTGCTTATCAAAGGATGGGTCAGAACGCGCCGCGATTCAAAAGACTTTTCCTTTATCGAAATCAATGACGGATCCTGTCTTAAAAACATGCAGGTGCTTGCAGATGCGGCTTTGCCCAATTATGAAGAGATTAAAAAACTGACCACCGGCTCTGCCGCGGCTGTTGCCGGTGACATGATCGCGTCTCAGGGAAAAGGGCAGCAATGGGAACTCCGGGCAGAAAATATCGAGATCATCGGCATTGCCCCGGAAACTTATCCTTTGCAGAAAAAACGCCATACGGATGAATTTCTGAGAACCATTGCCCATTTAAGACCTCGTACCAACAAATACGGCGCGGCTTTCCGTATCCGCTCGGAAGCAGCATATTCCATCCACAAATTTTTTAAAGACAGGGGATTCCGATGCCTTCATTCTCCCATTCTCACGGGGTCCGACTGCGAAGGCGCGGGGGAACTGTTTCAGGTCACGAGCCTGAATCTCGACTCTGTCCCGAAAAAAGAAGGAAAACCGGATTATGCTCGGGATTTTTTCGGCAAGCCCGCGAATCTGACCGTATCGGGACAGTTGTCCGCGGAAATGTTCGCGCTGGCATTGGGGGATGTTTACACTTTCGGTCCTACGTTCCGGGCTGAAAATTCCAATACCCGAAGACACGCGGCAGAGTTCTGGATGGCGGAACCGGAAATGGCTTTCTGCGATATTTCCGAAAACATGGACCTTGCCGAAGAACTTATCCGATATCTGACGCGTCATATCATGGAAGAATGCGCGGAAGATATTGCGCTGTTTGCCCAGTTTGTGGATAAAACTCTGATGCAGACCCTTGAAAATATCGCTTCCTCGGAATATGTGCGGCTGCCATATACACAGGCTGTTGAAATTCTGAATGGTTCCGGGAAAAAATTCGAATATGAGGCTGCATTCGGAAAAGACTTGCAGTCCGAACATGAGCGGTATCTGACCGAGAAGCATTTTGAAAAACCGGTCATTGTCTATGACTACCCTAAAAGCATCAAGCCTTTTTACATGCGCTTAAATGACGACGGAACTACCGTGGCGGCAATGGATGTCCTGGTTCCGGGAATAGGTGAAATCATCGGAGGAAGCCAGCGCGAAGAACGCCTTGAGGTGCTTCAGGCACGCATGAAAGAAATCGGACTGTCTCAGGAATTGTACTGGTGGTATCTTGATTCGAGACGATTCGGAACCGTTCCCCACAGCGGCTTCGGCTTGGGATTCGAGCGCTTTCTCATGCTTGTGACCGGCATCGGCAATATCAGAGATGTGATTCCCTTTCCACGGACTCCGGGCAGCATAGAATTTTGAAAAGACGGGAAACATCAATGACATTCACAAGACCGTCAGAAGCTGTGCAACAGAGCCTGTTCCCGACGCCGGCGACCGCAACAAGTGTCGAAGAGATGACCTTTCCTGAAACTTATACCGGTTTGGCAGGCTTTCATAAATACTGGGGCAAAAAACCGACTGAAAGCCTTGCCTATCTTATCGAAAACTGCACCGGTGAAGGCGATATCGTATTGGATCCCTTTCTTGGCTCAGGCTTGGTTTCACGAGAGTGTCTGACAAGAAACAGGCGGTTTATCGGTATTGATATTAATCCTTTTGCCGTTGAACATACCTCTTTTTTGCTTAACCTTCCGTCTAAGAAAGAGTATTACCAAGCATTGACAGAAATCGAACAGAGTGCGGCCGAACAAATCAATACAGCATATAAAACCTCTGATAACCGTATCGCATCTCATTATCTCTGGGAAAAGGGCAACATCGTATCCATATGGATTAAACCGGAAACCGGACGGAATCGGATTGAGATTGAACCTTCTCCGAAAGACGTTGATTATTTTTTGTCTTACCAAAATTATCAGGCAAAACATTTCAGGGATCTCAGATTCTTTACAAATTCCCGCATCAATGTCAGACCGGGCATGTCTGTCCGTGATATTTTCACCGGTCGGGCAATACGAAACATTGATCTGCTGATTGAATCTGTTTCGAATTATCCGTTGCACTTGAAACGCGCACTTCTTCTTACGCTGACCTCCGCGTCAGGTCAGATGTCGAACATGGTGTTTGCTATCAAAAACCGGAGTAATTGCAGGAAAAATGCAAAAGCCGGCAAAACAGAAGTCGGCAGTTGGGTTATCGGATTCTGGCTGCCTGATACGCATTTTGAAATCAATGTATGGAATTGCTTTAAAAACCGCGCAAACAAATTACTTAAATCGCTCCCGGAGCAGAGGGAAACCTCCTTTACGATTTCAAAGGACCCCGAATCTGTTGATGTTTCGGATTATAAGGCATGGCTCATCAATTCGGACTGCCGGACAGCGCTCGGAAAAATGCCCTCGGAAACCGTATCTTTTGTCTGCACCGATCCTCCTCACAGCGACCGGGTTCCCTATCTGGAGCTGAGTGAGTTATGGAATTCCCTGCTCGGTTATACCGTGGATTTTGAGAGAGAGATTGTTGTTTCCAATGCAAAGGAACGTCGGAAATCAAAAAGCAGCTACAATTCGGAGATGACCGAATTTTTCATGGAAACATCCAGAGTCCTCAAGTCATATGGATTCATTGCCTTGTATTTCAATGCACGTGATGAAGAAAGCTGGCGATATCTGAAATGTATCGAAAAAATATCCGATTCGCTGAAATTTGTCGGAAGTTTCCCGATAGTCTATTCGGCCGCTTCTGTTGTGCAGGATAATCGCAAAGGGGCTATGAAGAATGACTACGTTCTCGTTTATCAAAAGCGGCTTGCAGACAGCAGACATCAATTGCCGAAAGCTTTTACAGACATCCCAGGGTGGTCGTCTCAATTTCCGAAAAAAAGCGGGAGCAAGTCAAAATGAAAGACTTCAATTATTGGGAGAAACTGCATAACAGCCAGAAATTGGAAGAGTTCAGTTCAGATGAGAAAGGCTTCCTTTGGCTCAAAGTGAAATCTATTATCCGAAAAAAACTTATCTCCGAGTTTGTCACAGTGAACGAGATAGAGTTGAAAGAGACTTCGTTAAAGAGACAATTCGCTGAACTTTACGGACTGCTTGTCAAAAATCCTGATAACTCGCATAATCTGCTGAATGAATACATTGAGAGGAAAAACAGAGAAATATTGGCGGCTTCAGACACAAAAAAGCTTGTTTCCGAATTGTACAAATTAAAGACATTTGACTGGGGCGGTGATTATCAAAACTCTCTCGACAAATATCTTGTAAGCAGATATGTTAAGACATTTCAATCTTATGATACGCTTGTATCAAAGTTTCAAACCGAAATCAGTACAGCAGTACAAGGCTATGTTCTCAACAGTTGGTACAATCATTGGTCAGGCGTTCTCATCGAGCATCTTTTCAAATCCCATAAAACAGTACTGCCGACCGTAGGCAAAATAAAGTATGTTGATTTCTTTATCGGAAATGTCCCGTTTGATTTGAAGGTGACATACCTGCCGGCAGAGTATATAAGGGCCAGAAGAAAAGAGCTTGGCTTTCCTGTCGAACTGACGTATTTGAAAGCGAAAGCCAAAGAGTTGAACATTGCTTTTGATAAAAAGGCAAAATACACCGATGTCTTCTATGAAATTGTTGAAAAGCTGAAAGATAGGGACACGAACGGGTGCAGAAAAGTGATTGAAACTCTGAAAAAAGAGAATTTGCAGATTCTTGAAGAAGCAAAACAGGATCATCGCAGGCTGGCAAAATGGCTGTATGAAAATCAGGGCGAGATGCGTTTCGGCTCTGAAAACAGACTGTTTCTGATTCTTACAGATACAGATGATTTCAACGGATCTTGGAAATTAAAACGCAACATGGATTTGCTGAAGCCGGTCATAGAAGACTATCTTGACAGCTTTGCCAAGAAAAAAATTTCCGATTTGAAGGTTGTTTTCAAATACAAAGGAAAATCAGAGATATTTACAGCTTTGACCGATGTAATATTCGTTGTCAGATAAACTCTGTCTGAATGCAGAAAAGGAATCGCCAGCCAAATGACAGACTGGGCGAATTGCTGTTTGCCCTTGTCAGAAAAAGGAGAATATGGCTGCAGCAATTTTACATTGAGACTGTCAGGAAAGTTCAAACTCACAACTGAGGATAAAAGAGGTCTTTTCAGCCATATTCGGCAGAGTCAGTTTCTTTCCGCACCGATTTTTTTTAACAAGGAGGATGAAATGCGAATTTTTACAAAAGAGACATTTTCGGAAATAAGAATTATCTTTAGAGGGTCGGAGGTTTCCGGCATCTT
>DYRK01000137.1:0-2654 GCA_020718785.1 Desulfatirhabdium butyrativorans
AAGCCGGGGCTTGGGAACGAGGAAAAAAGAAAAAGGAGACAATATCTTGAAATATCTTAAAAACTTGTTTGCTTACAGAGGAGAGGATTCTGTCATTTTTTTATTCCTAACTTCTCAAGACGATGCCACAAAGAACGATAGGCAATACCAAGCAGTCTGGCAGCTTCCTTTTTGTTCCCGTTTGCACATTCCATTGCTTTTTCGATGTAGGTGCGTTCGACTTTTTCCAGAATGGCATCCAATGAAATTCCATCGGCAACTGCATCCAGATCATCATTTTTCTCATCTTCTTTTTTTTCTTCTTCTTTCCATGTGCGTTTATGAACAGAAATGGCAAGGCTGTCCGGCAGAAGAATATTAGTGGTACTAAGCGCCACACTCCGCTCGATGAGATTTTCAAGCTCACGGATATTTCCGGGAAAGTCATACTTATTTAAGAGATCAATGGCGTAAGATGAAATTTTTGTGACTTCCTTTCCCATCTGTTTCGAGTACTTATCTAAAAAATGCTGGGCAAGGATACGCAGATCGCTCTTGCGTTCCCTGAGCGGTGGAACTTTTATTTCAATGACATTGAGACGATAAAACAAATCTTCTCTGAAACGTCCTGAAATCACCTCTTTTTCAAGATTTTTGTTGGTCGCGGAGAGAATTCTGATATCTACTGAAATATTCTCATTTCCGCCTACTGCTATGAATGCCTTGTCCTGAACCGCTTTCAGCAGTTTCACCTGAACCGGGGGGCTGATTTCTCCGATTTCATCTAAAAAAACCGTGCCGCTGTTCCCGAATTCGAGAAGCCCTATTTTGTCGCTTACAGCACCTGTAAATGATCCTTTTCTGTGTCCGAAAAATTCACTCTCCATCAGTAATTCGGGAATACTTCCGCAGTTGATCTCCACAAAGGGTCTGTCACGGCGGTCGCTCTGTTCGTGGATGGCACGGGCAATCAGTTCTTTGCCTGTTCCGCTTTCTCCGGTAATCAGCACATTGCTCGTGGTTTTTGCCACCTGTCTGATCATATCGTAAATGGCAAGCATTTTGGGATGATTCCCTATGATCAGGTCGAAATGGAGACTGTCCTTGAGTTCGTCTTCGATCAACCGTCTTTCCCGGTCAACGGTTTTGAATTTCAGCGCTTTTGCAACAGCCTGTTTCAGCTCATTGTTGTCAAAAGGCTTGGGGACATAGTCATAAGCCCCTTCCTTCATGGCTTCCACGGCGTTTTCTGCTGTCGAGTATGCGGAAATCATGATCACAATAGTAGCGGAGTTCCGTTTTTTGGCAGCTTTCAATACTTCAAGACCGGTAATATCTCCGAGACGGATATCGCAAAGCAGAAGATCAAACAATCTTTCTTCAATCATGGCAATTGCTTTAAAGCCGTTTTCCGCACATGAAATCCGATATCCCTCCCTTTTCAGCATGACTTCCAGCAGTTCACGCATACTGAGTTCGTCATCCACGATCAATATATGGGCAGCTTTGTCTGACATTTCATAACGTCCCGAAACAGCATATTTATTTTCTGATCTGTGACAAGGCAGACTTGACTATCTTCAATAACAGTCTGTCTTCTTCTTTTACCGTAATTTCACCGTCCGTGCCTCTGACTGCAAAATCTGCCGCGGCTCTCAGTTGCTCTTTATCGGCTCTTTCCCTTAAAAGCAGGCGGATGAGATGAAGAACGCACCAGTTTTTCTCATAAATGTCTTCTCCCCTTACCATGCCGTTTTTCAGCAGTTCTTTCAGTCCCTCAACAGGATAGGGAACAATCCAGTTCCTGAACCGCTCCTCATAGCTCAGGAGAACTTCTGCTTTTTTACGGAAAGAGGCATTTTTAAGAGCGATTTTATCCCATTCTTCCTCATTTTCCGGAAAGTGCATGACAAAGGATATGAGATGGGTTTCCAGTTTTTTCTTATCTTCTTCGGAAAGGAGATACACATCGGAACCGGCAAGACAGGCTTTCAGTTTCAGAGACTTTTCCAAAGCCGAATGATAAGGTGTTTTTCTGTTTGTCACCGAAGCCAGAAGTATGTCGAAAGCTTCTTTCGAAAGGGGAAAATCTCTCCAGTTATCATATTTTCTTGCCATTAAAAAATCGTCGGAATATGCTGCGGAGGCAGCATTGAATAACTGATTGAACGCCACATTGTCGCCGGTAAAAAAACTTTTTCCGGCTATATAATGAAGACGCGGATAGTCCATGGTTTGGATTCCGGCATCGGAAAACCTTTCGGAACTGTATAAGTCAGACCATATCTCCCTTATAAGGACAGAATCAACAGAATCGAGGGCTATCTTTCCGAGAGATTCACGGACCTTGGGATTACTGTCGAACCGTGCCGCAGCTCTTTCCAGATCATCGGCTGACAGATATCTGTCTGTAGCGACAAATAAACAATCTCCCAATCCGGGATCGCTTATAAATATATGACAGTGTTTGAATTGACTGCGTATTGTGTTCAGAATCATTCCGATCATCCGGTCATTTGAGGAATAGATATGCGCCCATTGCACCAGAATGCCATTGCCGGAAAGATGCTCTTTGGCAAGTCTGTAGAATTCCTGTGTGAAGAGTAAGTCAACTCCGGTCACCCAGGGATTGCTCGGTTCCGAGATAATAATATCCCATTTTTTCCTGCTTCTTC
>DYRK01000137.1:2754-6239 GCA_020718785.1 Desulfatirhabdium butyrativorans
AGGTGAGCCAGAAGCTTGAGAGTGAAGATATCGCCGGCAGTCGAAGAGTCTGCTTTGCCGTTGACCATGATGGACAGAGACTTTCCGTCAGCCGGAGTTTTTCCTGGAAATTCCACAACGCCTACGGTGCTGACCGGTCCGTCTTTATAAAACTTCACCTTTATTTTTCCGCCCCATTCATCATATTGATAAAAAAAGTCTTTCGGACCTTCTAAAGAATAGGGTAAAGGCGCATGTTCGCGGAAAGTTCCGAAGGTGAAATTATGTTCATTATAAAAGGGAGTAAATATAAAAAGAACAATCGAAACAGTCAGCAGCAGCGCGGAAAGAACATAACGCCGGGCAAGTTTTCCGCTTGCCAGACCAGTTGAGATTGCGGCAAAGCTTACAGCAGTCAAAAAAATTTTTGCATTATTCAGAAAATAGTAAAAGACAATTCCGCCCATGAGACTTCCGACAAGGTTTCCGACAGTATTCACAGAGAAAAGAATACCGGAATGCTTTCCCACATTGGGCAGATCTCTCTTGATTTCGTGAAAGGCAATGGGAACCGTCGCGCCCATCAGTCCTACCGGTAAAATCATGACAGACATCAGCACCAGAAATACTCCGCCGTAATAAGCCCAGAACCCGACCGTATTGGATTGGAAAGCAATTCTGACTATGTGGGCCCAGTAGGGCCATGTATCTAAATGAATATAAATCAGGATTAAAAACAGGGCGATGAAAAACTGATTGACAAATAAGAGATAATCCGGAACGGTCTTTAACTTTCCCACCGCATAGCTTCCCGTAGCGATGGAAAGGATAAAAACCGAGACAATCAAAGAAAAGGTGTAAGAAGAACTGCCCAGCGAGAGATTAGTTATCCGAATCAGGACATTTTCCAGCGTCATGACATAGAAACCGCTCAGAAACGCTATGAGATACAGAACAAGTGGGGAGTGGCGTATATCGGCAATTGGGTGGGTCACAGGTTCCGATGATGAGACATCGGCTTCTTTATGCTTTTTTGCAGTCGCTGACAGCAGGTAGAAAAACAGACATGCCCCGAAATTAAGTGAGGCTGTTCCCATCACGGTCAGGGGCAGTCCGTATTCCGGGATCAGATAAAACCCGGCCAGCAGGGTTCCTAAAAACGCACCAGCGGTATTGACAGCATAGACATTAGCGTGAATATGTGTGGCTTCTGTAATGTTTTCAGATAGTCCGCGCGTCAGAAACGGAATGGTTCCGCCCATGCAGACCGTAGGAATTCCCATGAGCAGTACCGAACAGATTCCTCCCTGCACCATAATCAGCAAAGGAGGAGAGAATTCCCATGAGCGGGTAAATGACTCGACCGCGTCAAAGATGACAGGGAAATTCAGACACCATGCGCCTACCACGCCTTCGAGTATAGCATAAGCTTTGAAGTGATTTTTGACCCTTGTGGTCAGTTTTCCGCACAGATAGTATCCGAGAGACAGCCCGCCGAGGAAAGTTGCCAGAATAATTGCAGTAGAAGTGCTGTCATTTCCCAGCAGGCGGCTAACATATTTCTGCCAGCACACCTGATACACCAATCCTGCAAAGCCTGTCATAAAGATGACGCTGTACAGAAAACCGGATATTAGGACAGATCGGATCATAGTTTTACTATATCCTGACGTGAGTTCGATGTCACTTCGATGTTACTTGTCACTTTGTGATAAATATCTTTCAAAGCGATTTCATATCCTATTGAGTTCAAAAGAACAGTTTTATCAAGTCCCTGTGCTGCGGTATAAAGCCAAGTGCCTCGTTCCTGTCTGAAATAAATCTCGACGATCTGTTTTTCCTGAGACACCAGAACATATTCTTTCAATGAAGGGATACTGCGGTAGTATTCGAACTTTTTGCCTCGGTCAAAGGATTCGGTACCCGGAGAAAGCACTTCGATAATAAGCACAGGATTTGTGATTACGTCCCTTGTATTTTCGGCAAGTCGGATCTCTCCGCATACCACCATAATATCCGGATAGACAAAGGCATCAGCCGCCGGAATCTCTAATTTCATATTGCTCTCAAAGCCCGTGCAATTTTTCTTGCGGATAGCGTCTCTGAGTTCTCCGATAAGATTGAAGCATAAAATGCTGTGAGCAGGAGTTCCCCCGGACATTGCAAAGATTTCGCCGCTGTAATACTCGCTTTTATAAGCAGCGAGGGCTTCCATTTCCAGATATTCTTCTCTGTTGTAGAATTCCTTTTTCAGTAAAGGTTCAGCCATCACTTTTCTCCTCGACATTATCGCTTGTCTTTGCAAGACATATCTGTTCATGAAAAGGAAATTTCCTTGAAACTGTTCCCAAGCCGGAGCTTGGGAACAGACAGATCGGATCATAGTATTACTATATCCTGACGTGAGTTCGATGTCACTTCGATATTACTTGTCACTTTGTGATAAATATCTTTCAAAGCGATTTCATATTCTATTGAATTCAAAAGAATAGTTTTATCAAGTCCCTGTGCTGCGGTATAAAGCCAAGTGCCTCGTTCCTGTCTGAAATAAATCTCGACGATCTGTTTTTCCTGAGACACCAGAACATATTCTTTCAATGAAGGGATACTGCGGTAGTATTCGAACTTTTTGCCTCGGTCAAAGGATTCGGTACCCGGAGAAAGCACTTCGATAATAAGCACAGGATTTGTGATTACGTCCCTTGTATTTTCGGCAAGTCGGATCTCTCCGCATACCACCATAATATCCGGATAGACAAAGGCATCAGCCGCCGGAATCTCTAATTTCATATTGCTCTCAAAGCCCGTGCAATTTTTCTTGCGGATAGCGTCTCTGAGTTCTCCGATAAGATTGAAGCATAAAATGCTGTGAGCAGGAGTTCCCCCGGACATTGCAAAGATTTCGCCGCTGTAATACTCGCTTTTATAAGCAGCGAGGGCTTCCATTTCCAGATATTCTTCTTTGGTGTAGTATTGCTTTTGCAGCAAAGGTTCAGCCATCGGTCTTCTCCTTAATCAGCTCTGATAGGATTTATCATTCTTCAGTACCAGTCTTCAAGTTTTAAATTTTCAATTCGTTCAAATTCTTTAGTATTATGTGTCACAAGTATTGCCCGGTAAGCAAGGGCAATTCCAGCTATCAGGATGTCATAATGACCTATAGGAATCCCTTTTCTTTCAAGTTGAACTCTGACAGTTGCAGAAAATTTTGCTTCCTTCTCACCGAAGGAAATAATGTTTACTAACGATTTGATTTCTTGAAATTGCTTTGTTCTTTTTCGAGGCGACTTTGATTTTGCGATGCCGACTTCCAATTCAAATAAGACTATTGTTGGAATTCCTATATCTTTTGGTGATTTGCTCAGTAATTTCTGAGCAACTCTCCCCATGCCTTTGAAAAAATAAATTAATGTATTAGTATCAACAAGATACATTATATTTCCTCACGAAAACTGTCAGAACTGTCAAAACCTCTTATATCTTCCAATGTCGGAAAATCTTTCCAC
>DYRK01000137.1:6339-12089 GCA_020718785.1 Desulfatirhabdium butyrativorans
ACTGTCAGAACTGTCAAAACCTCTTATATCTTCCAATGTCGGAAAATCTTTCCACGCGCCGGCAAGCTTTCTGACCGATACGGGCCATTCATCGGCAACCTTTTCTTTGATTAAATTCGCTATCCATTTGCTTTGAGATATATTCAGGGATGCTGCAACGGAAAGCACTTTGGTTTCAATTTCATCTTCTAAATAAATTGTAATATGTCCCATAGATTAACCTCTTCAACCTTGATGATTCTAAGGACTTTTGGGGTCAGAAAATGCCGGTTCGGGTCTTTTGTCTCGGAGGGACTTATGAAAACAGCCCCGCAATTCATTGCGGGAAAGGTTTATTTTCATAAGTTATCCCGCCAATAAATTGCCGGGCTATTTTCACATGTCCCTACAGGACCGACCCTAATTTCTAAACAACTTCTCAGACCTCAAATACAATAACTCCCCCGACCATCGTGAGAATCGCCCTGCCCTTCATTTCCCAGCCGTCAAAAGGAGTATTGCGGCTGCGGGACTGAAACTTGCAGGCATCCGCCGTATAGCCGAAGTCAGGATCAATTAGGGTGATATCCGCCGCACTTCCCGGTGTCAGACTTTTTTCAAGTCCGAGAATACGTGCAGGATTTATCGCCATCTTTTCCACAAGGCTGCTCAGGCTCAGGATTCCCTTTTCAACTAACCTCAAAGAAAGGGACAGCGATGTTTCAAGCCCGATAATCCCGTTTGCCGCATGATCGAATTCCACCTCTTTTTCAAGGGAAGAATGGGGTGCGTGATCTGTGGCAATGACATCCAGCGTACCATCTGCCAAGCCTTCAAGCACAGCTTCCCTGTCCGCGGCAGAACGCAGCGGCGGATTCATTTTTGCATGAGTATCGTATTCTCCAACTGCATCTTCGGTCAGAGTGAAATAATGCGGCGCGGTTTCAGCGGTCACAGACGCACCCCGCTTTTTGGCAGCCCTGATTGCCTCTACGGATTCCTTTGTGCTGACATGGGCAATATGAAGCCGGCTGCGAGTCAGTTCGCAAAGAGCAATATCCCGCATGACCATCACGCTTTCCGCGGCATTGGGAATCCCATGAAGTCCCATGCGGGTGGCAAATGCCCCTTCGTTCATGACTCCGCTTCCCGCAAGCTCGAGGTCTTCACAATGAGAGATCACCAACATCCCGAATCCTTTGGCATATTCCAATGCTCTCCTCATGAGTTGGCTGTTCATCACGGGTCTGCCGTCATCGGAAAGAGCAACCGCGCCGGCATCTTTCAATTCCCCGTATTCGCACAGCCCTTTTCCTTCCAATCCTTTGCTGACAGCAGCTACAGGACAGACCCGTGCGGTATTTGCCTCCTGAGCTTTTTTCAGGATATATGCTGTAATCGCTCCGTTGTCATTCACAGGATCGGTATTGGGCATGGGGCATATCGCTGTGAATCCGCCGTGAACCGCTGCCCGGCATCCGCTTTCAATGGTTTCTTTGTATTCATGCCCCGGTTCACGCAAATGGACGTGCATGTCTATCAGTCCCGGAACCACGATTTTGCCTGAAGCGTCAATGATACGGGGTTCGGGGTACTGGGTACTGGGTACTGGGTGCTGGGTACTGGGTACTGGGTGCTGGGTGCTGGGTGCTGGGCATTGGGTTCCGGGTTCCGAGTACCGAGAGCCGAGAGCCGAGAGCCGAGAGCCGAGGTCGGGACCGATTTCAAGGATTTTTCCGTTCTCAATCAGAATATCGGCAATGCCGTCATATCTTCCCGGATCAATTACCTTTCCGCCCTTAATCAGAATCCGCATTTCTCGCACCTCCTGAAACCAGATATAAAAGTGCCATCCGAACCGCCACGCCGTTGTTCACCTGATCCAGAATAACGGAATACGGTCCGTCTGCCACATCCGGCGAAATCTCGACCCCGCGGTTTACAGGTCCCGGGTGCATAATCAGGACATCTTTTTTGGCATGTTTCAGCCGTTCTCTGTTCAGACCATAGACGCGTGCATATTCCCGCTCGCCCGAAAACAGAAAACTTTTCTGCCGTTCCTTCTGGATTCTCAGCATCATTATCACGTCCGCGCCCCGAATTGCCTCTTCTATATGATAGGTGACAGAAGCTCCCATAGTTTCAATCCCCGCAGGCATCATTGTGGGAGGTCCTGCCAAAACTACCTCAGCCCCCATTTTCGTAAAACCGGCAATATTCGACCGCGCCACCCGGCTGTGGGAGACATCGCCGATAATGGCAATCCGCAAGCCTTCAAGACTTCCTTTTTTTTCCCTGACTGTCATTATGTCCAGCAATGCCTGAGACGGATGGGCATGGGTTCCGTCCCCGGCATTGATTACAGAGGCTTTCAGACATTTTGCCAGCATATTTGCCGCGCCGGACGACGAATGCCGGATCACGATCACATCGCTGTTCATGGCTTCGAGATTCCGCGCCGTATCAATCAGGGTTTCGCCCTTGACCATGCTGCTGGTGCTCGCGGAGATGGAAATGCTGTCTGCGCTCAGGCGTTTGGCTGCAATGTCAAAGGATGTCCGCGTCCTTGTGCTGGCTTCATAAAAAAAAAGAACCACAGTCCTGCCCCTTAATGTGGGAACTTTTTTAATGGGGCGATCCGAAATCTCTTTCATTTTTTCCGCAGTATCAAGAATCAGGGTGATATCTTCCGCGGAAAGGGATTCCATGTCCAGAATATCTTTTTTTATAAATTGCATATCAGTCATCAGTTGTCCGTTATCGGTAAATAATTATCGGTGAGCAGCAGCCGGCATCTCACCTCAGCAGCATCCCGAACCTCCCCCATCGGACATAATCAAGGAAAGAGCCTTCATTCTCCTTATTCCACGACCAGTAAATTATAAATGCTTTTCCTTTGACAGCATCCAAACCCACAAATCCCCAGAACCGGCTGTCATAACTGTGATCGCGGTTGTCCCCCATAACAAAAAGGGAATTCTTAGGCACAGTTACGGGACCGAAATTATCTCTGGGCTGCATTCCCTTTGGAATAATACGGGGATCGGAATACACGGCATAATCTCCTTTAAACGGCAGTCTGTTTATATAGAGCTGTTTGTCGCGGATTTCGATCTCATCTCCTTCTACGCCGATCACCCGCTTTATAAAATCTTTGTCCGGGTCTTCGGGGAATTTGAACACAACAATGTCTTCCCGTTTCGGATTTTTTATCGGTACAAGCGTTGTCTGCGTAAACGGCAGTTTCACCCCGTAAATGAACTTGTTCACCAGAATATGATCGCCGATCTGCAGGGTTTCTTTCATGGATCCCGAGGGGATTTTGAATGCCTGAACGATAACTGTCCGGATAAACAGGGCAAGAATAATGGCTACAACAATTGCTTCGACATTTTCGCGAAGCGCGCTTTTTTTAGGTTTGTCAACCAGAGAGGCATCTGAATTCAAATTTTTTTCAACACCCTTTCTTTTTAGGAGTTACGCAGTTGCATGATTTTTAACCGCTGATGGACGCCAATAAACGCCAATTGATAAATTCAAGTGCGTAAGTCCTGTCTTTTAAAAAAATAATTGTCTTTTTGACACCCGATATATGGCAGGTATCCGCCGATTTTCCCAAAATTCCTTGTTTTTATAACGCGGCGTAATTCTTGTCAAGATATTGTTCTGTCAGGCACGTGGTCTGAGTTTTTTAAGTCTTCACGACAGACACAAAACGGCTTGCAAAGCCGTTTTACTGTGAAACGCCAAAAACTTAAAATAGACGCAAATCGTTTCATCCGCGCCGCCGGACAATTATGATTTTTTGTCCGGCAGAGTGTGAAGTCTTATGATTTCAAGGCAGAGTTCCGCGGTCTGTACCATATCGGCGAGCCTGACCGATTCGCGTACCGTGTGCATATCCTTCATTCCCGTACCCAGAACACCGGTGAAAATTCCTTTTCCGAAAAATACATTGGCATCGGATCCGCCGCCGCTGGTTTTGCAGACCATCTTTCTGCCGAGATTTACCGCGGCTTGCCGGGCAAGGCTGACGACCTGATGATCGTCGGGAATCCCGGTACGTGTAAAATCTTTTTCCACATGAATATCAAGCCGCGGAAGCCCGTCATCAGAGCGTCCGGGATATTGAGCGATCACCGATCTGAAAGACGAAACAATCTTATCTGTCACGCGGCTCAGTTTTTCTTCATCATGGCTCCGAACTTCTCCTTTGACAATCACGAGATTCGGCACAATGTTGGTGGCGATTCCTCCCTGTATGATTCCGATATTGCAGGTGGTTTCATTATCAATCCTTCCGATCTCAAGTCCGGAGATGGCTTTTGCCGCGAGAACAATGGCGTTGATACCTTTTTCCGGTGCCGCGCCGGCATGGGCATCTTTGCCGTGAATTGTGAATTCCAGGTGATTGGCAGAGGGTGCGCGGGTCACAATCCCTTCGGTGTCCGTGGCATCCAGCGTATAGCCGTATTTTGCTGTAATAAGGCTGTAATCAAGATGTTTTGCGCCCAGCAGCCCGGTTTCTTCGCATACGGTGAAGACCAGTTCAAGGGGAGCATGGGGCAGATTATTTTCCTGAAGTACGCGTATTACTTCCAGCAGAATGGCAACCGCGCTTTTGTCATCCGCGCCCAGAATTGTTGTTCCGTCGCTGGTGAAAACGCCGTCTTTGAGGATAACTTTCACACCTTTGCCGGGTCCCACCGTGTCTAAATGGGCATTCAGAAGCAGGGGCGGAGCCGGGACATTTCCCTTGAATTTGGCAACAAGATTTCCCGAATTCCCGCCGATTTTTTCTCCGGCAAAGTCCGTAACTGTTTCCGCGCCCATGGTGTCAAGAATATTTTTGAGTTCTTGGCAGATTTCAGCCTCTTCTTTTGACATGCTGTCTATCCGCGCCAGAAAGCCGAATGTTTCCGCCAGTCTGTCTTTGTTTATCATCGGATATCTCTCCTTTGGAATCAGACTTTTTCCTCGTTCCCAAGCCCCGGCTTGGGAACGCGTCTGCGCCCGAAACCCCGGCTTCGGGCCGTCTCCCGTCACGGGAAGCCGGGGCTTCCCCGGCAGGTGCGTTCCCAAGCCGGGGCTTGGGAACGAGAAAAATCAGACTTCCGAAGTTTCGGAAGCCTTAATAATAAAATGGTTGACAAAAGAGAGAATGATATATTATATTTCCCTTTGATGAAAGAGAAAATAATGTCCGCGTGACAATAAAAAAACCAAGTTTTCGTAAAAACTTGGTTTTTTCAGTCCTCTGTTTTTTTAACGGAAGTGCACAGCTCACTGGTGGGGCTCCCGGACTTCAAATCCGGTGTGGGGCGCTGAAACCGTCCCGGGTGGGTTCGATTCCCATGCACTTCCGCCAGTTATTCTCCGAGCATCCCCCTGACCTGATTCAGCATTTCCTTTGCATCGCTTTTTTCCAGAATAGCGCGGACGGAACGGAAGCTTTCCCGCAGAATATCTGTCTTGGGCCTGGGCGAGGTCATCTGGGCATCAACGGTTTTCAAATCCGCCACGAGTTCGGTCAGCATATCAAAGTTCAGTCCCATATTTCCGACCTGACTTTTCAGTTCTGTCACAATCTGTTCGATTCCTTTTCGGTCCGCGTCCTCTATGATCGCGGATTTGCCCAGCCTGGTGAGGGAATTGCCGGAAGTTCCTGAAACGGCTCCGGATTTCCGGGCTTCTTCAGCCCCCTGGACAGTGATGGCAATAGCTCCGGAAAGTGTCCGAATTTCAACTAATTCCCATCCCATGAGGGATTC
>DYRK01000784.1 GCA_020718785.1 Desulfatirhabdium butyrativorans
GTTCCCTTTCTGACCAGCATTTCGGGACTTCCCATGTATCTGTCTGCGGGGACTTCGGCATTTGCCGTGTTGATCAGCATGATTACCAGCATTATCAGCTATTTCATACAGGGCGTCATTGTTGACTGGCCCCTGATCGGCACAGAACTTGGCGGCATTGTCGTCGGTTCGATCATCGGTCCTATGACTTCCAGATATATCTCCGATATTTGGCTCAAACGGCTCTTTGTGATTCTTGCCTTTTATGTGGGCATTGACTATACAGCACAAGGCTTTTTCGGAAAGAACATGCTGAAACTGCTGGGGTTATAGAAAACGGGTTCGGGGTGAGGGGTCAGAGGCGCACACACCGAACCTCTGACCTCTGACCTGAAGGATTCCATGTTCGCATATCTTGATCCCATACTGATTTTTCCCTACCGGGTGTTTGAAAACCCCATGGCGGGCTTTCTGGCAGGGACTTTTATCTTATGCCTCTGGTGTGTCATCGTCGGAGACATCAGCGCAAGACTTGTATGCCGCATCAACCGTGCTTATTATCAGCGTCTGAAGCAGGAGACGGTTGACATGCACGATCTTTCGGTCAAAGCCCTGCTCTGCAAAGACAAAGAAAGCTACAAAGCCTGCAACAAAGAGGCAAATGACGCGTTCGGACGTTATTTCTTCGCTCAGGTCGCAGCCGGGGCATCGGTGTTATGGCCCGTAGCCCTGGGAATGGGCTGGATGCAGACCCGTTTTCAGGATGTGGGATTTCCGATGATATTTCCCTTTTCGCTCATTTTCGGCGAGTCGGCAAAATATCCGCTGATATTTATTATGTGTTATATTCTTTGCCGGATGCTGTTCAATGCTGTACCCGGCAGCAGGCAGTAGAGCGAATTTGCAAATCACACAGGAGAGAACTGCAAATTCGCTCTGCAAACCCCTTGCATCAGAAACGCTTATGAAAAACAAGCTGATAATACTTGCAGTTTTTATGGCTCATGAGACATTGCTTTACGGAAACAGCGCGCTGGCAACTCAGGACCACGGCGGTCCCGAGGGAATCTATGTTCATCAGATGTCCCATATTTTTTTTGCCTTCTCCCTGTGTGTTCTCATCTATTGGCTGAGACAGCGGGAATTAGTGAAAAAAACAGGCTGGCGATATATTCAGTATGCTGCATTTTTTTTCATTCTCTGGAATTCGGATGCGTTTACAGTTCATCTGATCTCGGAACAGATGAATTGGGTTCAGTCTGAACGTGTCAGTTCATGGCAGTTCCGAATTACGGCGGTGAATCACGGTCCATGGATTGAGTACTTTTATTTTTTTATCAAACTGGATCATCTGCTCTGCGTGCCTGCCATTTTTTTTCTTTATGCAGGGCTGAAATCTCTGTTAAAAGAAATACAGCAGGGTGACGAGACATGAAATTTTCCGGCTGGCTGATTCAGGTAACCGATGTGGCAGGATCGGTGCTGATGATTATTTTTTCTTTTCTCTGCCTGCGGCTGGCTTACAGATTGAAAAAACGGGAGCCGAATAACCTGATCTGGACCTATCTGCTATGGGTCTGTTACGGTCTGGCAGGTTTTGCCGTGTCACGCTCCGCAGGGCATATTCTCAGGCAGGTGCTGCTGATGTCGGGCAATTTTCAGAAATGGGAGCATGTTCAGCCTTTCAGCGGGGCAGTCAATACCTTTATGCTGACCGTGGTGGCTTCTGTCACGCTCTTTTTTGAACGGATATGGAAAATTTATCAGGAGATATTGAAAGACCGGCAGGCGCTGCAATCCGCACATGAAAAACTGGTGTATATGAATCAGAACCTTGAACATTTAGTCGCCGAGCGGACTCAGGCATTGGCGCTTTCTGAAAAACAGGTTGCCCGTGCTGAAAAATTGGCTTCCGTGGGACAACTGTCTGCGGGAATTGCCCATGAAATCAACAATCCCCTGGGCATTATCTTAGGATATACCCAACTGCTGTTGAGAAACGAGGCCCCGGAAACCGAGCGCCACGCCGATCTCAAAGTCATTGAAAAGCATGTCAGAAACTGCAAAAATATTGTTGAAAGCCTGCTGAATTTCGCGAGAATGTCCAAACCCGAAAAAGAAATCGTTCATATCTGCGAAGTCATTGACGATGTGCTGAATTTTATCCGGCATCAGTCCGAATCGGATCATATCACGCTGAAAAGAGAATACGAGCCGGATATTCCGCCTGTGCTTTTGGATGAAAAAAAAATAAAGCAGGTAGTTGTGAATCTGGTAATGAATGCAAAACATGCCGTGGGGACCCAAGGGACGATCACGCTGTCTGCAAAACATGATGCTGTTTCCGGGCAGATTGTCATCAAAGTGAAAGATACGGGCTGCGGCATTGAAGAGAAAAATCTCTCACGGATTTTCGATCCTTTTTTCACTACAAAACCCACGGGACAAGGCACAGGACTGGGGCTTTCGGTCAGTTACGGCATTGTCAGAAATCACGGGGGAGATATTTTTGCGGAAAGCGAACCGGG
>DYRK01000785.1 GCA_020718785.1 Desulfatirhabdium butyrativorans
GGTCGCTTATGAGACTTCATGATAAAGGTCAGACAGAAATGTCTGACCCGCCGAATCTTATAAATCATAATGGTCGGTCGCTTATGAGACTTCATGATAAAGGTCAGACAGAAATGTCTGACCCGCCGAATCTTATAAATCATAATGGTCGGTCGCTTATGAGACTTCATGATAAAGGTCAGACAGAAATGTCTGACCCGCCGAATCTTAATGGTCGCTTATGAGACTTTCTGCTTTTTCATTGACGAATACGGTCCGGCTTCACCCTCGGACCTCAGACGCAGTTTTTCTTTTCCCGGAAGAACGACTTTGTTATCAACAAATCGGTTCTCCTCTTCTATCAATCCGAATTTATTTTTCTGCTCCGGACGTTTCTTTTCAGCTTCTTCCCGATCCGCTTCATTTTTGAGAAAAATCCGGTAATCCGTCTCTATCTTCTTCATCTTTTTCTCGAATTCATATTTGGCTGCCTCTTCACTCAGACGGACATCTCGTTTCTTTTCATTTTCTTTTGCCTCAGCTTCCAGTATCTCTGCCTCATGTCTTATATCTTCAAGCCGGCGTTCTCTTTTTTTCCGACGGATTTCATCTTCTGCGGCAATATCTTTTTCCTGAAGTTCTCTTCTGAAGTTTTTCTCCAGGGTATCTATATACTGATAGAGTTCTTTGTAAATCAGAGCGCCGGGGATTTTCTCTTTTTCTTTCTCATCAAAGAATTTTTTGAAAGACATATTCAGAACACAGTTTGCCGAACAGCCGAGGGTGTTGTCCTGCATACGTGCATTCACTTCATATTCGATTTCCTGTCTGAGCTTTTCGGCATGATACGACAGCTGCACACTGTTTTTTGCGCTTCTGATGCCGTCTTCAGACTGCTTTATAGTGCTTATTATGACCTGTTTCAGGACATCTTTGTATTTTTTTCTGACAGTTTCGGCGATATTGACATTCATGACAGGGGTTTTTCCGAAAACCCGTCTGACATAATCCAATGAAGCCTGAAAGAAAACAGTCAGCTTGAAGTCAACTGCGATCAATCCCCCGAGCATCTCATATTCGCCCGCTACATCCATCCTTTCCACTCCCAGATCAATCACTTTGTCGCAGAATCGGATTTTTGCAGGCCGAGGAATATATTTCCCGGAAAAAAGAAATTTCCGATAGACAATCTGCAGATCAGGATTACTTCCGAGCCGCTTTTCTTCATTCCCCGGAGAAGCATCTTTTTTAATTCCCGATGAGGAAGACATGCCTGCCTGCCTGGAATGCTGCTGCTCTTTTATCAGTTCTTCCATGACTATGGGATAAAAAAAAGACGTGAATTCCGCGCTGCTTTTTTTTACCCGCCTGATGAATCCGAGATTCAGAAGTGTGGCTGCCGCGAATTTACGGGGACCGTCATTATAGCCCGTGCTTTCCTCATCCGGGCTTTTCTCGATCCCGAACTCCAGATGGTCATTTTTGTTGATATGCCATTTGGAAAATGCCTTCAGATGCTTATAGACAAACTTTTTCTGATCCTCGAAAAGCGTTCCCATAGGCACGACCTGCAGGCGGTAGGAAAGCACAAAGGTCAGCACGTCAATGACCACCGCGAGACATAAGGGAAGCGGAGCAATCGGATTTTCGGTGATATCGCCAAGCGTAGGCGTCATTTTGACATATATATCATGGGGCATGACTTCAGGTATTCCGACAGGAGAAATTCCGTTGTCGCTGAACACATGCTCGAACAGACCCGTGAGCGCGGCAAACTGCTGCCGTATTTTTTCATATACAGGCTGCGTAGCCCTGGCATACCCATCGGGAGTGCCGACTTCTACCATGCTCAGTTGTGCCAGAGAAGACCGCAGTTCTTTTTCCTGTGCCTGAATAGCTTCAAATTGCGCCCTGACCGTATTCAGTCCTTTTTCCTCCTTATCCAATTTTTCTTTGTAGTAACGGTATAACTGCCCTTTTCCCGGTTTCTGCATTTTTCCGGGAGTGTCCTTTGACCGCCCCCAGAACGCATCATCCACCTCTTTCTGGACTGTCTTTATCTGTTCCTCTTTTTTGAGAATAATTTCAGTTTTACTTTCCCATGCCTTGGCGATATACTCATTGACGGCGGCATTCAGGAGATTGAATTTTTTTTCTTTTGTTCCGGCAGATTCGGCATTTTCAAAAAATGTGAAATAAGAAAAAAACATGGAAACTGCCAGCCCGATAATCAGCGAAAGAACGAGTCCGGCAAAACGAAGCAGATTTGCGCGGATATGGGCTTTTCCCAGCTCGATGCTGGCAATAATGATAACAGCCTGTACTGCAAAGGTGATGACAACGGCAATCCACTGACTCGGAACATAGATGCTCATGCCGTGAAAAGTAGTGTAGCCGGAAGCCAGACTCAGCGCAAGAATAATGGGGATTGACAGAACAATGACAAAATTGTTGAAAAACAGGTAAACCTGATGAAATCCGTTGCGTAACCTTTCTATCATAAAATTGATTCCTTAG
>DYRK01000786.1 GCA_020718785.1 Desulfatirhabdium butyrativorans
TTTTCCGGGTGACATGCCATGTTGCCATAAATGCCGACAGACAGGCAAAACCGGGCTTTGCTTACACCGACTCTTGCCAGTTGCCTAAAACTCTTGTTTTAAATCGCAGGAATGTCCCCTCAATTTTTTCAATACCCGCAATCAGACGCTCCCACTCTGTCTGAAAACCGTAACCGTGATGAACAACGTGCCTGAACTTGCGGAAACCTGTCAAATCAGCCTTCAGAGCGTCATCAAACAAAACAGGCAGAGGTTTTTCGGACGGTGAGCAGAAACGGTTGAACAAATCAATATGCCAAGCCTCTGTTTTAGGCAGGGGTACATTATAAAACCTGCTGATTCTTTTAAGAATATTTTCAACTCCCGTATAGAATTGCGCCATATAGGCGGAGACTGCTGTTTTTTCCCAGTTCGTAACTTCTCTGCCTTCAATATTTTTTGACAGAGCAAGAACTTCCTGAACAACAGTTTCCATGAGTCTGAGTTCGATCCTGATTTCTTCAAGCAGTTCCTCGAAAGTCATAAAGAACTTTTCCTTTTGCTTCAATTAACCGGGTAAAATCGTCCGGAGGATTTAACGGAACAATATCTATCGGAATATGCAGTTCATTTTCAACCTCTCCGGCAAATTCATACAGTTTCCAGCCCTGAATTCCGTCGCAGGCAATATCTATGTCTCCCGCATTGTATGTATTTTCTGCATAACTCCCGAACAGAATCAGACAATTTGCTCCATAATCTTTGGATATTTTTATAATTTTCTCAATGATCGGAGAATGTGATACCTTCATGCGCGCCCCTCCTTTACATGCTTTGAAATTCCGAGGAGAAATTCCCGGTTGATTTCAAAAGCTTCATCCCGTGTTAAAAATCGTACTCTCCCGAGATCAAGGTCTTTTTTCCGCTCCAGCAGTTCTTTTCCTTCCTCTGTAAGCAGAAGATACAAGGTTTCAATCTCCTGAGTATTCATGGAACGGATAATTTCTGCTACATTATTAACTGATATATCAAGTGTCATCTGCGGCATAAGCACCTATTTTAATTTGAAAAATATTATTGTAAGGAAAATTTTTCCGGCACCGTCTTCTTTCCTATAAGCCCGAAAATTCAAATCCGGGTGATATGCTGTTTTGCATATCCGGCAGAAGGCAATGCCGACAGGGTTATATTCATTTACTTTATTGTTCTTATATGCTGATATTCAAGTATTTTACGGTCAGATGTCACGAGCGGACAGTCAGAAATTCTTGCCGTCGCCACAATAAGCTGATCTGCCGGATCTCTGTGGAAATTACCGGGAAGTCTGGTTGATTCTATCGCTATTTCAGGTGTAATGTCAATAAGTCTGACTCCCGGATAGCTCAATGCTGTATCAAACCACTGTTCCAGAGGATAAGGCAGTTCGATTTTTCCGTACTCTGCGAGTTTTGAAATTTCCCAACATGAAATCACACTTATGCCGATAGTATCTGTCTCATTTTCTGTTATGACTTCCGACTGAAAATCGCTGAGTCGCTCACTTCCGTGTGTCCACCATATCCAGATGTGTGTGTCAAGTATTATCATTTCAATGCTTCCCATTCGTCCCCGGCGGCACTTCCGAAGGGATCGGCATATCGAAACGGTTTACCTCTTAACGGGTAGCGTGAGCAATTCTCTCTTATTTTATCATAACACACCTGTATTGTTATTTCCACTGTATCACCGGGGCTTAACGGCAGTCCGTTTATTACCAGTCTTCTGTCGTCTGAGACAGTTGCAGTTGCTTTCAGACAATGTTTTTCCATTTTTTTCTTTCCCTTATTTCGATCTCATTCTCCGTATCCCAAATCCGGTGAGAGCCATTCGGAAGGTGTGTTTTCGGGTTCGACAACCCGAGCCATTTGTAATTCGCCGGATCAGGCACTTCGTACCCTCTGCGCCGTCCCTCTGCGAATTCGTTCACGACCGCATCCGGTATCCATATTTCGTCGAACATTTCGGGAAGCCAGCCGAATACACCGATACGGTGCAGATAAATCAGGGGCGATGTATTGCTCACGGCATCAGGCATTTCCGCCCTCCAGATCCTTCAGTTCGGATTCGAAGGGAAAAATTTTGTAACGCCCCAGAGCCATAAGAAATTCTATGCGGAACATGTCGGCAAGATCGGCAGCCCGGCCGGATGAAAGACGCCCGAGTTCATAGAGCTTGACAGCAGCCAGCATCCGCATCTCACGGGCAAAGCTTTCCTCATCGGTTTTCTCAGCCAGCAACACTTTCTCCGGAATACTGATTACAATTTGACGGGCTGTCATTTCTGTTTCCTTTCAATAAGTTGCATATCCGGCAGAAGGCAATGCCGACAGACAGGCAAAGCCGGGGCTTTGCTTACAATGGCGTTTCCAAGCAGGGGGCTTGGGAACGAGGGGAATACGGAGTCCGTCCGCTGCACCACATGATCAGAATTTTTATTATTTCAAATAATTATCAGCAGGCAAAACAATAAATG
>DYRK01000787.1 GCA_020718785.1 Desulfatirhabdium butyrativorans
TTCTCCTCAAAAAACAGCAAAACAGCTTCCTCTTTTTTAGTTATATGAGTTACGCCCCGGCGTGGGAACGCCTCCCCGGACGCTCTGCGCCCCGTCTCTGCACAGAAACAAATCCCTTCCGAATCAGACAGACCGCCACTCCTTGCTCCGCCCCGCAGATTTATCCCGGAAACGTCACACAGATTTTTTAAATATCAATATATTATAGCGAAATGCCTGAAAAAATTCCTATCGCAAAAAGATATTGACAGGGTTAAAACCACGTATTAAACTGAAATATTTGCGGTGTCAGTGTCATAAAGAATTCAGAGCATCCGGTCTGACAGACTTTCCTGTAAAAAGACGGGTACATTGAAGCTGAAAGGATGAAATAATCGATGGAAGAAGCCATAAAAAACACATCCATGCCGGATGATGAAGATAAAAAAGAGTTGTCAGAGTTTGCAGGTATTCTTGTGAAACAGAATAAATACAGCAGACTGAGAAAAGAAATAGAAATCAGACGGGCTGAGATAAAAAAAGGGGAAGTTCTGTCTCATGAAGAAATGTGGCAGGATATTTTAGGAAATGTTTGAAATAAAATATGCCGGAAGTGCGAAAAAAGACTTATCCGGGATAGACAGAAAACACCTTCAAAAGATAAAGAATGCGATAGAATCCCTGACGGAATTTCCTGATATTCCGAATATTAAAAAATTGTCAGCCCACCCTTTGGCTGATTACAGGTTAAGGATCGGTAATTATAGAATTTTGTTCGATGTATGCCGGGATGAAAAAGTAATTTTTGTGCTAAAAATAGGGCATAGGAAAGAAGTTTATTGAATTTTTTCTCGTTCCACGTTCTGCGCCCCGTCTCTGCACAGAAATAAATCCCTTCCGAATGAGACAGGCTGCCCTCCCATTGCTCCGCCCTGTACCGCAGATTTATTCCGGAAACGCCAGATGGATTCTTTATTCTCTGAAATATCAATATATTTTTCACGTCCTGCTCTGAAAAGAAACGTGCCGCAAAAAATATTGACATGCTTAACATCATGTATTAAAATAGACTATTTTTATTCAGACGGCATCTGACGTATAATTTAGCCTCTATATCGAAAGGATTAAAAAATGAGCAGAATAACAGCAAATCCGAAAATACTCGGCGGTAAGCCCGTTATCAAAGGTACAAGAATCTCTGTGGAATTTATTCTCGAACTGCTTGCTTCCGATGTCAGTGAGAGTGAAATACTTCAGGATTATCCGCACCTTTCAAAGGAAGATATAAGTGCCTGTCTCAGATATGCGGCGAATTCCTTAAAAAATGACATATATCTTGAACTGGAAGCTGCATAATGAAATTCTGCTCTCTGAAAATACTGGCGGATGAGAATATTTCTCCGAGAGTAGTGTCTTTTCTCAGACATAAAGGAGCAGATGTCATTGATACGAAAGAAGAAAAATGGCATGGAAAGGATGACGGATATCTTCTTGAAAAGGCATTCCGGGATAACCGTTTTATTCTTACACATGATTCCGATTTCGGAAATTTGGCAGTTAAAGAAGGGAAAAGTTACTACGGAATTATCTATCTCAGATTGAAAATACCGAAAGTCTCAAATGTGATAAGGGTGATAGAGAAACTTCTGTCTGTCGATATCGAACTGTGCCCGGGAAATCTCATTGTAGTTGATGACTTGAGAATCAGGATCCGCCTGCCTGAAAGGGAGTAAAGCGAAATTTTTCATGCAGTTCGGATTTTTAGCACAACAGTGGGAAATTCCGGCAGAAGCATTAAAATTTCATGCTGTTTACAATGAAATTGCCAAAACTGAAACATCATATTTCGGAATGAGATATATCATTGAAGGTCATATACCTTCACCTGACAAAAGAAATCCGTGTGTCCGCTCCGTCTGGTTTATTGAAAAGGAGGCAAATATACCGTATTTTGTAACCGCCTATCCGTTGAAAGGAAAGTCAAAATGATTAAGGAATTGGACTGTATTATTCTGACAGAGGACATACCGTATCTGAATCTGAAAAAAGGCGATATGGGAACTGTTGTTTTTGTTCATAATAGCGGTGAAGGATATGAAGTCGAGTTTATAACACTTGACGGAGATACAATAGCTGTTGCAACTCTTCTGTCCTCACAGATTCGGAATTGCCGATGCAATACCGCTTATTGAATTGGCAGCATAGGGTAAAAGCCGGGTGAAAAATCGCAGCATCCGCCCGGATGCGGCAGACTTGTCAAATCAATCCCTTACTCGTATTTTCTCTCAAACTGATATTGGATTCCGGTGAGGCTGAAGCAATTGCATTGGCATGTATGAAGGGAAACCGGATAATCTTAGATGATAAACAGGCAAGAAATATTGCAAAACGCATGAAACTGAATGTCATCGGAACAATCGGGATCTGACGGAGATACAATAACTTAAAGGTTTCCTGAAATTTTATCTCTGCCCTGTAATCCGCTTTAAAATAAGGG
>DYRK01000788.1 GCA_020718785.1 Desulfatirhabdium butyrativorans
AACCTGCAACCTGCAACCTGCAACCTGCAACCTGTAACCTGTAACCTGCAACCTGCAACCAGTAACGGACACTATGAGTCTGCGAATAAAACTACTTTTTCTTTCTATTATTCTTGCCCTGATTCCGCTGGGGATCGCGGGCAGAAGCATGATTCAGATCACTCGGATCGAACTGAAAAGTTCGGGTGACAGCAATCTGATCAACGCGGCAAATCAGGTCGTTCAGGATATTGAGGATTTTTATACCTATACCTGGCTGACGCCGCTGAAGTTAATCAAGAAAACTGTTGAGAGCGAAAATCTGGGATTAAACGAAAAAGTTTCCCTGCTGACCGAAGGGATGAAAATAAGCGATATTGTGCTGCTCCAGATTTCAGTTGAAGGATATGCTTCGCCGCTAGTTTTTACGCGAGATGATTTCTCAAAACGGCTGCCCCCGGATATGTCTTTGCAGTTATCTTTCGATCCGGCGCGGATTCATGAGCAGTTGAAGGGACAGGATGTTTTTGTGGGCGGACTCGACTATCTCCGCGAAGCCGATGCCTGGCTGCTCACAGTGTTTCTCTCTCTTTCTTTGGATAAAAAATCAGGACAGTCGGCAATACTCGCGGCTCGGATAAACCTTGATCGTCTCAAAGAACGGATTGAAAAGCAGAATGTCAGGCAGACCATCACCCTGATTGATGCGGATGGACACAAAATTTTTGTTCCTCAGCGTACAGATATCAGTCATTATGAAATTGTCAAAGCCGTAAAGAAAGTGTTCGCGGATAAACCCTATACCATTCCTGTAGGTGTGTATTCCCGGCCCGACGGCGAGAAAATGCTCGGTGCATATGCTTTTCCCAAAGGGCTTGAAATGGCGGTAATTGTGGAACAGAGCGAAGCCGATGCCTACCGTGCGGTCAGGGATATGGAGACAAAACTTTTCCGGTGGATCATCGGCGGATTTATCCTTGCCGTTATCGCTGCTGCTTTTGTTTCCGTATCGCTGACAAGACCGCTGCGGCGTCTCATGCAGGCTGTGCGCGTCATTGCGGAAGGAGACCTTACAGTACAGATCAAAGACAAGGGACGCAAGGATGAAATCGGCAAACTGGCTGCAGCTTTTGACAGAATGGTAGGCGATCTTGACCGCTACATCAGGGAACTGACCGAAACCACCAAAGCCAAAGAAAGAGCCGAAGGCGAACTGAACCTGGCAAGAGATATTCAGCAGAGTTTTCTTCCCAAAACCTTTCCTGATATGGAGCGGATCGAGGTCTGGGGAAAATGCGATCCTGCACGCGAAGTCGGCGGCGATTATTTTGACTTCTTTCGGATTGACGAAGAAAACTACGGAATGGTCATAGGCGATGTTTCGGGCAAAGGTGTTCCGGCAGCTTTGTTTATGGCGGTAAGCAGGACTCTGTTTCGGATACTCAGCAGCACGGAATATTTTCCGGAGCGCGTACTGACCGAATTCAATGACCGGCTGGTGAGCCTTGATCAGGGCGCAAATATGTTTATCACTGTTTTTTACGGGGTATTCAATACAAAAACGGGCCGATTTCTGTATTCCACCGCAGGTCACAATATGCCTTACATAAAAGGCGGAGATGCGGCATTCCGAATGCTGCCACCGATGGAGCAGACAATGGTAGCGGGAATGATGGACGGTATCCTTATGGAATCAGCCGAAATTCAGTTGAATGCAGGAGATATTGTTGCTCTTTACACAGACGGAATGACCGAAGCCATAGACGGAAATAAAGAGGAATTCGGCGAACAGCGTCTGGCATCGCTGCTTGACGTATACGCGGGGCTGTCGGCACAGGAGATGTGCGAAAAGCTGATTGAAGATGTGCAGGTATTTCAGACCGGTCAGCCGCAGTTTGACGATATGACTTTATTTATTCTGAAAGTGAAAGCCAATGGCTAAATCGAAAATTGTTTCCGGAGTGCAAAAATAGAGCGGAGTGAAACGGAGCGGTTTTTTGCACTCTGCCGAATTTTTTGAAATATGTTGCAAAAAAAACGCTGCGCTCTATTTTTTGCACTCCGGTTTTATCTTTTCCCGCCTTTTTTCTATCCTGTGAATCACGCTTCAAAGCCTCTCCTTTCGAAATCGTAGGGCATGTCGGCGACATGCCCTTCCCTCTGCCGCACTGGTGTGCGGCAGCCCCCAATTTTTTTTATAAGAAACAGTTCCTTTTCTGCATATATACATAAGGGCGAGATATTTGCCGAATTTTTGAAAATATTTCGAATTATTACAGATAGTTTTTTCTATTGACACTCGTTTGATGTGCTGATAAATCGAAGATTACATATAAAGGAATATCACGGATTGTCTCCCGTGTTTTTATAAAACATAATCAAATCAAAAGGTAATGAGGTAAAAAATGAAACAGATCGTATGGGCAATGGTTTTCGTACTTCTGGCAGGGGCTATGGCGGCGCAGGCGCAGAGCGTGCCGCCGCTGGTGAATTATCA
>DYRK01000138.1 GCA_020718785.1 Desulfatirhabdium butyrativorans
GGAATCACCATCTGCCTTTTTCCAGTTTGCTGATGGTACGGGTATCCCATCTGGCTTTGCCGGAGAATGTCAGAACTCCTTCGGAAATGAGTTTCTGCTGAATCTGCTGGTAAGAACATTCCCGACTTCTCTGATATCGTATCCATTTCATAAGACGGATTTTAATTTCCGCCGTGTCTCTTCTGAACTTTTTCAGCGGTATGCCCAGTTCCCGAAATTCCTTCAGGTTGTGCAGTCTGGTCTTAATATCCTGCAAAAGAATATCGCTATGTTCTTCTGTCATCTTGGCACCGGCACTGTTTTTTATGGGTTTGTCACCGGAAGACTTTCAGATCGGAATTCAGATTTGAATATTTTTTCCACTGTCATCTGAAACTATTTGAAAACTATTTTAAGCCTGGGCGTTTTACGGCAGATTCTCAGCAAAATGCTTCAGACGGCAGTATTCTTTTTCAAGTTTTTCCAGAATAAGAGGGCATTTTTTCAGACTTCCCGATTTTCCTTCAATTTCAAGCTGATAAGCAATTTCAGACAGAATATCCGCGCTCAGGTTTGCCGCGCCGCCTTTGATGGAATGCGCCTCTTTCCAGACAGCATCAGCCTTGCCCCGGCGCAGGGCTTCACGTATCTGTACGATCTGTACATCAAGGTGCTGCAAAAATCCCTCTAAAAGTTCGTTGAGAAATTCCCGATCGTTTTCAAATTCTTCCAGTGCTTTCTGAAAATTCATCGCTTCTGCAGGTTCCTGATTCCGCGGCAGGGAATCAGATTCTGCACCCCGTGCATGGGTTTTATGCTCCGGCGCAGTCCATTGCTCTATGATTGCAAGAAGCGATTTGCGCTTGAGAGGCTTGGCAATATAATCATTCATTCCTGCTTCCAGACAACGCTCTTCATATCCTTTGACCGCATGGGCAGTCATGGCGATAATGGGTACGAGGTGCGAGGTCCGGGGTAAGAGGTCAGAGGTCAGAAGCGCGGAGTAAGATGACTCCTCTGACCCCGTACCCCGAACCCCTGACCTGATGATTCTTGCGGCTTCGAAACCGTCCATTTCAGGCATCTGGATGTCCATCAGGATAAGATCATAGTGTTTCTGCCGGCAGGCTTCCACAGCCTCACGGCCGTTTTCTGCGATATCTGCCTCATATCCGGCATTATGCAGATGTTTCAGAACTACCTGCTGATTGGTCGGGTAATCCTCAGCCAGCAGGATTTTCACATTTTTGCGGGGAAGAACATCCCGGTCTTCGGATTCCGTGCGCTGTATATTCTCGGACGGGGACAGCCCCAAAACAGTTTCGACGGATTTCTTCAATGCGTCCCGCTTGACCGGTTTGATCAGATAGGCATCCGCCCCGATATCGCGTACGCGTTTATCCTCCTGCACGTCTCCCACAGAGGTGAGCATGATAATCGGCAGGTGTCTGAATTTTTCTGCCGCACGGATGGCTTTGACTAATTCGATGCCGTCCATTTCAGGCATCTGAAAATCCGTCAGAATCAGATTCCAGCCATCTTCACGGTCAAGGAGAGACAATGCGGATTTTCCTCCCTCAGCCTGAAAAACCTGACAGTTCCATGACTTCAGATACTCTGTCAGTATAAACCGGTTGGTCCGGTTGTCATCCACCACCATAACTTTCAGCCCGTTCAGTCCTGTGACGCTTTCTCCGCAAAAATTTGCCCGCGGCTGTCCGCTATGTTCTGTCTGTCTGGCAAAGACAGCGGTGAACCAGAAAGTGCTTCCTTTTCCGACTTCGCTTTCCAGACCGATCTCTCCGCCCATGAGTTCTGTCAGTTGTTTGGCAATAGTGGTTCCCAGCCCGGTTCCGCCGTATTTTCGGGTAGTGGAGCCGTCTGCCTGAGTGAAACTTTCGAAAATCTGTGTATGTTTGTTATATGGAATGCCGATGCCTGTGTCTTTTACCTGAAAACGGATTCTGAGCCGGTCTCCGAGGTCTTCGGTCATTTCCGCGCGGATATAGATTTCTCCCTGCTCCGTGAATTTCAGGGCATTGCCGGCAAGATTGGCAAGAATCTGCCTGAGCCTGAGATGATCGCCGATGAGCAGAGACGGCGTTTCAGAGGAGAGAAAGGACATGAACTCCAGACCTTTCTGCGCCGCTCCGAGTGAAATGCCGTTTGCCACATCTTCAATGACAGACCTCAGATCAAAGGGAAGAGATTCGAGTTCGAGTTTTCCGGCTTCTATTTTGGAGAAATCAAGAATATCGTTGATGAGCCGCAACAGGGCGTCGGCTTCTGTGTTGATGGTATGAAGGGCATATTTCTGATTGTCGCTGATATCGGTATCCATGAGCAGTTCTGCCATACCGATGATACCGTTTATGGGTGTCCGGATTTCATGACTCATATTGGCTAAAAATTCGCTCTTTGCACGGCTGGCATCCTCGGCGTCTTTACGCGCCCTGACTAATTGGGAATAACTCTCCCCAAGTCTGTCCATCATCCGGTTGAAGTCAACATCCATGTATTCCACTTCATTCAAGTTTCCTGCGGCTATCTTTTTTGGGGAAATTTTCAGCCGGATGTTTAAATCTCCGCCGGCAACAGAGCGCAGGGCAGCACTTAGCCGGTTGATCCTGTCAAAAACCCGGGTTTTGAGTTTGTAGAAAAATGCCAGAGAAATGACGGCGGTGATAAAAAACGGCGCAAGATTGTTTATCAGAACCCCGCGGCGACGGGTAAAAAAGGTTTTGCTGTCTGAAGCCACGGCAAGTGTTCCTATTGATTTGCCTGCGAAGTCTTTAATCTCGCTGATATTGGTAAAATAGGATTTTCCGCGAAAGCTGAACTTCCCGTCCGAGGGGCATGGAATATCGCTTCCGGGAAGGCTGCTCAGTACCGGTTTGCAGAATCTGTCATAAAGAATGACTTCAGCCTCGGAGATGCGGCAAATTGTTTTTGCCAGAGTCTGATCGTTGCTGACCCGTTTCAGCAGCACAATATAGCCGCAGTTTTCCTTTCTGCCAGACTGAACCTGCACTACGGATTTGAAGCAGAAAATATGCCGGTCGGACCGGGTTTTCGGAGCCTGTCCGATAAGATATGCCGGGATGCTTTCAATGCCTGTTTTTTCCTCATTGCGGCGGATCAGAAAAGTGTAAGCCGAAGGATCGGAAATTTCCTTGTCGTTTCTGCCCGACGCTGTCAGTCTGCCGCTTTCGTCAAACAGAAAGACAGAATCAATCCCATAAATACGCGCACTGTTTCCGAGCAGAACCGAGAGCGAATCAAGGTCGCCGTCATTGAGAAATTCGGAAATTTTTTCATTCTGTTCCCTGATGATTCCTGAAATGATATTTAATTTTTCAGCTTCATTGCTGAGAATGGAAACAGCCATTTTCAGTTTGCTGTCCAATTCTTTGGAAATCCGGCGATGGGCATTTCCGTTTTCCTGAATTGTCACATACACGGCATTGCATATAATTGCCGTAATCAGCAGACCGAACAGAAGGATGATCTTTCGGATGATCGTCTTTCCTGAAAGACCGGCAGATATGTTTTTTTGTATCACATTGCTCATTTTTTTTCTTCGGCAAACCGGGCAGAAATTTCAATAAATTTCTTTTCGCAGATCAGAAAGGCATCTACCACTATGGGGTCAAAGTGTATGCCGCTGTCGTTGAGAATAATATTTTTGCTCATATCGTGGGAGTAAATATTTTTATATATGCGTTTGCTGACAAGGGCGTCGTAAACATCCGAGAGAGCCACAATGCGTGCGGAAAGAGGAATTTCTTCTCCTTTCAGTCCGTCAGGATAGCCGCTGCCGTCGAATTTCTCATGATGGGACCGGGCGATTTCTGCGCTCATTCTCAGAAAATCGGCTTTGGGATAGCGTTTCAGCGCGTCGTTTAAGGTTTCGAATCCGATCAGCGTATGGCTTTTCATAATTTCGAATTCTTTGTCGTTAAAGCGTCCGGGTTTGAGCAGAATATGATCCGGAATGCCGATTTTCCCGATATCGTGCAGGGGGCTGGTCAGAAAGATATTCTCTATAAACAGATTATCCAATTGGACGGGCAGTTTCCCTGATCTGACAAGGGCTTCAGCAAGGATTTTCGAGTAAAAACGCACCCGTTCCAGATGGTTGCCGGTTTCTGCATCTCTTGACTCAGCCAGCTTTGCCAGAGAAAAAATAACAATGTCTCTGGACTGAAAACTCAATATCCTTTCGCCGGCGCGTATTCTCACAGCTAATTCTTCTTTGATAAAGGGCTTTGAGATAAAGTCATCCGCGCCCGCATCCATTCCGGTAATCATATCATGGACATCGCTTTTGGATGTCACCATGATGAGATAAGTATAATGGCTCCCTTCGGCCTGCCGGATTTTTCTGCACAGTTCCAGTCCGTCCATGCCGGGCATCAGCCAGTCGGTGATGACCATCCGGGGATTTTCATTTGTCCAGATTTCCCATGCCTCGGCTCCGTTATCCGCAACAATGGTGTTATGCCCCAGACTTCGGATCAGTTTATCCATTTTTTTGCGGCTTACCAGTTCATCGTCTGCGACCAGAATTTTCATAACGGCCCTTTCAGATGGGTACGAGGTGAGGGGTGCGAGGTGAGAGGGAATATCCTCTGACCTCTCACCTCGAACCCCTCGGCGGACTTGCCCGCAGATCGTTAAAAGGATTCGACGCGGCATCAGGACCTATGACCATGAAACGGCTCGTTTTTTCGCCGGAATTTTCTGAGCATGGGCTTCTAAGCCATTGTCTCACATCAATGAAATTCAGAGGCAATGCCGTCAGTTCCGAAGAGACATCGCTTTCCGGCGATTCGATTTCTACTGAGCCGTCAATGCCTTTTTCCGAAGAAGCCTCTGCAACGCTGTCTCCGGATTGGATGAACTGCTGTGCAGCAATGCGGATATTTCCGCCTGCGCCCTCATAGGCATTGGCTCTGATCGCGCTGTGATTCAGAACCGCAAAGCGGGGATTGCCTATCGCAATATCGCCGCCGTTGCCTGCGCCGTCTTTTACACTGGTAGTCATTTCCGCATCAGAGATATACAGCAGGTTCCCGGCTTCAAGGATAATTCTGCCTCCGCCTGCGCCGACAGCCTCGGTAGTTATTGCGGCACGGTCTTCAATCTTTACGGAATCGGCAGCATGAACAGCAACCGTTCCCGCATTTCCTCCGCCCTCAGCGCTTGTAGAAATACTTCCTTTATCGGAAAGAAACAAATCGGAGACGCTCAGGCGGATTTCTCCGGCATCCCCGCCGAAAGCTTCCGCGGATTCCGAGCGGGAATAAATGCCGCTGACCGAGAAATTTTCGTAGGGACACGCCGCCGGCGTGTCCCTACACTGAAAATCCGACTGACTTTTCAACGGCTCCTTCAACTCAATACCCGAACTGTCTCCGCTGATACGGACTTCAGCGTTCACATCAATATCAATCAGACCGCCCTTTCCGCCTCCGGATACACTGCCGGTAATCCATGCCCCGTCTGCGAGAGACAAAGAACCGGTTTTGATAGAAATATCTCCGGCATTTCCCGAAGTTTCTTCTTTGCCCGAAGAGCGGGTATAAATGCCCGAGGCAAAGCCGTCCTCATTTTCGCCGTGGGGATTGGCTCCGCTGATTTCAATCGTATTACTTGCCCGAATGCTTATCAGACCGGCATTTCCGGGACCCGATGTTCCGGCAGCAATACCTGCGCCGTCTTGCAGTGAGAGACTGCCGCTTTCAATCAGAATATTCCCGGCATCTCCGGCTCCCTCCTTTGTAGCAAGTGTGGAACTATAGATTTTGCTTGCCAGTCCGTTCTTATCGGTTCCGGAAAGCGTGAGCGATTCGGATGCCATGATGCCGATATCTCCGCCTCTTCCGTTTCGGGTTGAAGACGCACCGATAATCGCGCCGTCGCCTAATGACAGGCGTTTTGTCTCAATGGATATGGTTCCGCCGTCGGATATGGCTCCGCCGTCGGCTTTGGATGCGTATTTTCCCCCGGTACCAGCAAGAATGGAATTGCCTGATAAACTGACACTTTCCGATGCTCTGATTTTTATGTTTCCGCCATTTGCCTGTCCATAAGTGCTTGAATTGATGAAACTCTGACCTGAAAACAGGACATCTTTCGCATCAATGAGAAAATCACCGCCCCTTCCGGAACCGTCTTTGCTGACGGATAACAGTATGCTGCTGTCAGTGCCGAAGCTGACGTCTCCGGATGCTTTCAGCGTCACATCTCCGGCTTTGCCTTGTCCGTATGTGACCGAATTGATGACACTTGTCTTTTGAAATGAGATCGTCCGGGATTCCACGGAAAGGTACCCTGCATCTCCGATTCCGCCTTTTATCACGCTGAGAAAGAAAGAACTGTCATTTGAATAGAATGATTCGGCTGCCTTCAATATCAAATCACCTCCCCGGCCCTTTCCGTAAGTATCGGACTCAATCTCTGTGCTGTCTGTCAATGAGATATGATCTGCTTCCATCCGAAGGCTGCCTGCATCTCCGGCACCGTCTCCTGTATAAAGAGTTGACAGTTCGATTCTGCTCTGTTCGACGACCATATCTCTGTCAGGAGCGGAAAGAGAGATCGTCTCATCGGCCTTCAGGAAAACATCTCCGCCCCTGCCTTTTCCGTGAGCAGCCGTATAAATCGCTGCATTGTTGAACAAGATATTTTCGGCCTCCGCCTGAATACGTCCGGCATCTCCTCCATTTTCGTTCAGGGATTCGCTCTTTATAACCGTCTGAGGTTCCTCATCATTTTTACCGATAAAATTCAACGAGTTCTCGGCAAGAATGTTGACATCCGCCCCCTTTCCGGTTCCTTCGGTACTGCTGTTGACAACTCCGCCGTTGGCAAAAGATATTGAATCAGCCTGAATGTCTGCCACGCCGCCGTCTTTGCTTCCCAGTGTTTTGACAGAAAGCCCGCTGTTATTCAAAGTAAACTGTCCGCCGCGGATGAAAATACTTCCTGCGCCCTCTCCGCTGACATCCAGGAGCATATTGTCGGCTATAGTAATACGTCCCATGTTCGAAGCTCGGCAGACGATATCCGAATCCCGAATCTCCGCTTCGCCTTCCGAGGCAAGGCTTGCCAAATTGATCCGTCCTCCGGATGCCTTTATCTCGCCGAGTTTTACCGTGTTTATCAGCGGTATGGGGTTCCCGTTTTCATCAAGGGCGTCCATATATTTTCCCTGCTCGTCTTTGATCATATTGCCATTTTCATCCACAGCTTTTTTATATACGATTTCTCCCTTTTCATCGGTTTTCGGAACCTGATAATATGCGCCGCTGCTCATCTCTATGTCTCCGCCGACAAAAGAAATGCTTTTTCCTTCGGATACCTTGAACTCGGGAGAATATGTTTCACTCTCCTGTAAAGTCATCTCTCCTTTTCCCTGCACCGTGATCGGAGAAATCGTACTGTCAAGGAAACCGAAAGCTGCGGGTTCTGCCGCGGACAATATCTCTCCCTGTTTATGCTCGGTGTAAAAGCGGGTGTTGTCGTTCATCCTGAGATAATCCGCGGTGCTGACATGAAATGAACCGCCTATATTCAGCGAGACATCGGGACCGAACATCACACCCGCAGGATTCAGGAAATACATATCCGCATTCGGAATTGCAGAAGCAATTCTTCCGTCAATCCACGAAGCATCGCCGCCGGTCACCCGGGAGATGATATTTTTCACAGAATCGGGAGCCGCAAAGGTTGCACTTTCTCCTTTATGAAGATTGAACTGCTGAAAACTGTGAAACAGATTTGCGCCGGACTGTGCGCCGTATTCGGCTCTGATCTCGTAATCAGGGCCAGGGAGATTGAGTTTCCCGGCATTTCCCAACGTTCCGTCAAGCGAAATGCCTTTGGGGTGAAGCCCGTCGGCATGAGATATTGAAGCGGATGACAATACCAGAATAGCAATAAAGACATACAGACTCTTTTTCATTGTTTCCTCCTTGGAGATGAGGTACGGTGCTGGGTGCTGGGTTCGAGGTACGGGGTCTTACCCAGTACCCAGCACCCAGCACCCGATTCATTCCATCCACGCTTTGTCAAACCTGAGAAATCCCGTGGGATGCTGAACAATTCCGTGAACATTCTGCCGATGGGCAATCACCTGCCGGGCATGTGCAAGCGGAACCCAGGGCGCGTATTCATGGATGATTTCCTGCGCCTTTTGATAAAGCCTGATCCGTTCCTGTTTATCCGTAATTTGTTGGGCTTTTACTAAAAGCTCATGAAGCCTCTCATGCTTGAAAAACGCAATGTTTTCCGCCTGCGGTTTCACGGCATTGTCTTTATCCAGCAGCACATACAAAAAATTATACGGGTCACCGTTCCCGGCAACCGCGCCGCTTAAACACATATCGTGTTTTCCTGCCGAAGTTCCGGCAAGATAGGTTCCCCAGTCATGCGTGACAATCTGCACGTTGATTCCGACCGCTGCCAGATTTGCTTTGACTGCCCGGGCAATCTTATCCGGCTCAGGCATGTAGGGCCGAGCCACCGGCATTGCCCAGAGCGTGGTTTCAAAGCCTTTTTCAAAGCCCGCCTCTTTCAACAGCTGTTTTGCTTTTTCCGGATTATACTCGTAATCCTCGATACTGTCATTATATCCCCATATCACCGGCGGTATGGGGTTTTTTGCCGGAATCGCCATATCCTGATAAAAAAGCCTTACCAGATTGGGTTTGTTGATTGCGTAATTGACTGCCTGCCTGACCTTGACCTGATCAAAGGGGGCGTTTTCCGTGTTCATGGCCAAATAACCGACATTCAGACCGGTGATGATCTCTGTCTGCAAATCCTTGCTCTGAATGATTTTTTTGACCATACCGAAGTCCAGTCCGTCCATGCCGTGAATCGCTGCTGTGGTCAGAGCGAGCAGGCGGCTTTTGTTGTGGACAAGGGTTTTGAACACTACTCCGTCCAAATACGGCGGCTTGCCCCAGTAATCAGGATTTTTTGTCAGAATTATCCGATCTCCGGGAACCCATTTCTCGAACCGGAAAGGTCCTGTGCCTGCCGGATGTTTTTCAAACTCATCTCCCCATTTTTTCAGGGCTGAAGGACTGATAATCGGCGCGGCGGTCGGTTCTGCGAGATTGTACAGAAAGGGCGCGTAAAATTTTTCAAGAAAAATTTTTACTGTATGCTCGTCCGCGGCTTCCACAGATTTCACATATTCGAAAGTGCTGGCATTTGCAAAATCTTTCCGATAATAGGGATGGTCGGTTTCAATCTGCCTGAGAAAAGAAAATACCACGGCATCGGCGTTAAAGGCTGTTCCGTCATGGAATACCACTCCTTCGCGTAAATGAAAAGTCCATACTTTTCCGTCTTGGGAAGTTTCCCATGAAACCGCGAGCGCGGGTTCCACTTCTGTGGAAGTATCCTGAAAGCGTACTAATCCTTCAAAGATACTGGCATTTACTTTTGCGGATTCGCCGTCATCGGTTCTGGCAGGGTCCAAGGACACGGAATCGCCGCCGCGTCCCCAGATCAGTGTGCCGCCTGTCTTTTCCGCGGCAAAAAGGCTGCATATAAAGATATAACAGACCAGGACTGTTGAAATCCATATTTTTTTCATTGCCTTCATTCTTCCCTGAATCCGAAGCCCACAACCGCCACATCATCCTGCCGTTCATTTTCGCCTTTGTGTTCATTGAAGGCATTCAGAAAGCTTTCGCGCTGTGTTTCAAAAAGCTCCTGATAATGGTCTTTCACCAGAGAGATGAGGCGGCGGATACCGAACCGCTCACGGTCATCTGCATCCAATTGGTCTGTGAATCCGTCGCTGAAAAGATAAAAACACATACCTGCCTCAATGGAAATTTTATGGTTGCTGAAATTGAAATTCATCTCGGATTTTTTATAGCCTATGCTTTTTCTGTCGCCTTTGACGAAAACAACTTCGTTATTGCGGACATAGATCAGCGGAAGTTTTGCCCCCGCGAATGTCAGCGTTTTTTCCGCGGGATTTATTAGGCAGATAGCGGCATCCAGACCGTCATCGGAGAGCGCGTAATCCGTATCCTGCTGAAGCGTTGTTTTTACCAGAAAACTCAGTCGCCTGAGAATTTCGGCCGGATCACGCCTGCCTTCATCGCGGATAATTTTTCTGAGTCCGAATGAAGCGATAAGGGTCATAAACGCGCCCGGAACCCCGTGTCCGGTACAGTCCCCGACCGAAATGATCAGCCCGTCTTCGAACCAGTCCGTGAAAATAAAATCGCCGCCCACGATATCTCTTGGCATCCATAAGAAAAAACTGTGCGGAAACGCTGCTTTGATATTTTCCGGATTCGGCAGCAGAGAACTCTGTATGAGCTGCGCGTAGCGGATGCTGTCCATAATTTTTTTATTCGCGGTTTCCGCTGCCTCACGTTCTTTTTCAGCTTTTTTTTTACTTGCAATCAGAGCCTCTTCGGTACGTTCACGCTCCGCGATGTTTTCCATGAGTTCCTGATTGATATTTTTGAGTTCCTCGGTTTTTTCTTCCAATCTCCGATGAGCCTCCTCTTTCTGCCGCCTGTTCATGTATGCCTGAGAATGATAGCGGATTCTTGCAATCAGTTCGATCTTATCCGGAGGCTTGACCATATAATCATTTGCACCAAGCGCAAAAGCTTCGGCCTTGACCTTGGGGTCCTCGTCGCCGGACAGCACAATCAGCGGAGTATGCCGGGTTTCATCTTTGGCGCGGAAATAATACACCATGTGCAGCCCGTTGATTTCAGGCATCACCAAATCCTGAAGGATCACTGTGGGAGAAATATCGCGAGCCTGCCTCAACGCGTCCCTTGCGCTGCGGAAATAATGAAAGACTATATCTTTTTCGGATTCCAGCATCCGTCCCACAATTTTCCCGATAAATTCCTGATCGTCAACCAGCAGCACACTGATTTTGATATCGGCGGGTTTATCCGATTCATTGTTCTTCATTTGATATATTATCCGCTTTCGGCTGATGATTTATGAATGTCAATAAGCCGTTTTCCGTCAGGATACCGATAGGTCTCATACCGCGTGATCCTCATCAGTTTCCCGGTGATGTCGCCTATCCTTCCGACCTGCTGCCCGATACTCTGAATACTGCGCTTTCGCGGATCATCTTCAGGCATATTCATCGCCATCAGTTCGACATGCCCGGAAATAATCTGCAAAGGCTGATTTATTTCATGGCATACCGCGCCGGCCATTTCAAGTGCGCCCTGAACTTTCACACTGGATGCCAGCGCGCTCTGCAAAGCTATGATCCGCTTTCCGACCTGAGTGCGGACGCGCAGTTCTCCGTGATCAAAAGGCTTGGTGATATAATCATCCGCGCCCGCGTCAAGTCCCTCGATGATGTCTTCTTTGCGGCCTTTGGAGGTAAGTAAAATAATATAAATCATTTCGGAATGCGGAATTTCACGGATTCTGCGGCAGATTTCCGCGCCTTCCATACCGGGCATCATCCAGTCGAGGATTGCCATCCGGGGAGAATTTTCAGTCTGAAGAATCTGCCAAGCCTCGTTTCCGTCGCGTGCAGTTACCACTTCGTATCCCCATCGCGGCAGCAATGCTTCAAGCATCCGGCAGGTCAGGGGATCATCGTCTGCAATCAATATTTTCATTGTGTTTCTCATTATGGGGTCAGAGGTCAGGGGTACGGGGTGAGAGGTACTATCCCAGAACCCCGTACCTCTCTATAATTAATACCATTATTATCATATTATTTTCGGAATTTATCAAGAAAAAAAATAAGATTCAAAAGGCCTGAGCTTGAACAGCATTTTATTCTGTGCTAAAATTCAGTTTAATGTTCACTCACGTTACTCTCGTTTTCTCGTTCCCAAGCCCCTGCTTGGGAACGCACTTGCCGGGGAGGTTCCCCGGCTTCCCGTGACGGGAGACCCGAAGCCGGGGCTTCGGGCGCAGA
>DYRK01000789.1 GCA_020718785.1 Desulfatirhabdium butyrativorans
AACTGCATCCGCCGCAAATTGCATTGATTTCCAATGTCAGCGCGGAATTCGTCACGGATGAAATTGCAACTACGGCATACTGGCGCCGCCATACCCGTCAGCCGGTCAGATTTGCGGAAACCATGAAAATGCTCCATGAGCAGAAATATGAAATCTTTGTAGAGATAGGACCGGAGCCGGTTCTTCTGGGCTTGGATCAATGCTTGCCGGAAGGTTTCGGCGCAGATATGGACACACCCGTACAATGGCTTCCGAGTTTAAGCCCGAAACAGGCGGATTGGGAGCAGTTGCTTGAGACATTGGGAACATTGTATGTCCACGGCATCCCTATTGACTGGTCCGGCTTTGACCGGAATTACTCACGCAAAAAAATGTCTCTGCCCGCATATCCCTTTCAGCGTCAACGCTTTTGGGCAGAGAGCAGAGAGTTAAAATCAGAAAACAGCAATGTGAAATCCGAAAAACGCGAGGAGCAAAAAGCAGCGAACAGCGATCCGCAACCTGCACCCACTGAACTGCAACCTGAGGAACAAGGAACTGATGCTCTGGAACGAATCATGTCCGAACAGATTCGGATAATGTCTCAACTGTTATCTCAGCAATTGGAAGTTTTAAAAAACAATTTTTCTCAAGGTTCAAAATCATGACTGCAAGGCATTCAAAATATGAAATTTTAAAATCACCGACGAAGAAACTCGTCTCGGGTTTGCTGAAAGGGTGCAGCAGGCTGTTGAAAGAAAGTATCGGAATACTGACCGAAACCCTTCAGTTTATGGAACTTTTCAGGGTAGGCCGCCTTGATTTTGTTCCCCGTGCAGACGACATTTTTCTTGTTACTTATCCGCGCTCCGGAACGACGTGGATGCAGATGATTCTCTATCAATTGGCGAGTCGGGGAAACATGGATTTTACACATATATGCCAAGTCGCTCCCTGGTTCGAGCGGGTGATTTCTTTTAACGTGATGAATACTGAAGATATTGAGGCTGTTCCTTCTCCGCGTATTTTTAAGAGTCATCTGTCGTATCGTTGGATACCCAAAGGGCAGTGCAAGTATATCTATGTCATGCGAAACGGCAAAGATGTGGCGGTTTCTTTTTTTCATTTTTACAAGTCTCATCTCGGCTTTAAGGGAGATTTTTCCGAGTTCTTTGATCTGTTCATGAGAGGAAAAGTTCAGTTCGGTTCATGGTTCGAGCATGTTGCCGGGTGGCGGGAACACGTCGGCAATCCGAATATTATGTTTCTTGAATATGAAAATCTGATTCAGGATTTGGAAGGCTGTTTGCGGAGAATCATTCAGTTTTGCGGATTTGATGTCTCGTCGGAGCAGTTTCCCGAAATTATGGAAAAATGCAGTTTTGCATTTATGAAGAAACACGAAAGCAAGTTTGACCATATAACAGCAACGATTTGGGAAAAAGGCTATAAACAGAATGCCTTTCTCCGAAAAGGAGAAATCGGCAGTGCAAAAACCTATCTGAACGAGGGACAGGAAAAGCTTTTTGAACAAAAATCGGAAAAATATATCGGCAAGTTCGGTGCGAATACCGCTATCCGCAGTTCCGCACCCCTCAACCCGTAACCTGTAGCGAGACAAGGAGGCAATATGAATCTTTTTTTTATTAATTCGGTCAGACGTGAGACCGACAGTATGGCTTCAATGATGAACAGCGGCATCCTGTCAACTATCGGCAACACGCCTTTGGTAGAACTGGAACGCGCAGTCAAAGGCGCTTCCTTCCGGCTTTTTGCAAAGCTGGAGATGTGTAATCCCGGAGGCAGCATTAAAGACCGTACTGCCTTCAATATGCTCAAAAGGGCGATGGAAAAAGGAGAGGTAAAAGCCGGAACTACGATTATCGAGTCCAGTTCGGGAAATCTGGGGATCGGACTTGCACAGGCTTGCAGATTTCTGGGGCTGCGTTTTATCTGCGTCGTTGACCCCAAGACGACCGAACAGAACATCGCCATTCTGCGAGCTTACGGCGCGGAACTCAGCATGGTGAATGATCCTGACCCGAAAACCGGCGAATTTCTGCCTGCCCGTATTGAACGGGTACATGCGCTACTGAAATCCATACCGAACAGCTTTTGGACAAACCAGTATGCCAATTTGGACAACGCCGGCGCGCACTACCAGACCATGAAAGAAATTGTCACAGCGCTTGACGGAAAGCTTGACTACTTCTTCTGCGCGGTAAGCACCTGCGGCACACTCCGAGGCTGTTCCGAGTATATCAGAAATAATAATCTCGGTACAAAAATTATCTCGATAGACGCGCTGGGAAGTATCATCTACGACAAGACGACTAAATGCAAACGACTCATTCCCGGCCACGGCGCGGCGCGGATGCCTGAACTGTTCATTCCCGGCTTGGAAGACGAATATGTGCATGTCACCGATCTGGACTGTGTGACAGGATGCCGGCAACTGCTCCGACGGGAAGCGATACTTGCCGGCGGTTCATCAG
>DYRK01000790.1 GCA_020718785.1 Desulfatirhabdium butyrativorans
GTATGTATAGCTGAATTTCAGGGTTTCGGAAATGTTTTTTCGGCAATTCGGGTTTTCTTGATTTTTTTCGGAATATGTTCTAAATCTTAATTAATGTGAGCGCGGAATGAAATTCAGAGGATTGATGTGATTACAGTTCAAAATAGTACAAAATGAAATCCGAAGGATTGATATGATTATAGAAAAGATATGCAGCCGCAAAAACAGAATCCCGAAGGGATGACATACATATTTCACCCTTTCAGGGTTCCGAATTGTGGGGAAATCCGTTTCTATAATCATTTCACCCCTTCGGGGTTGTTGAAACTTAACTGCGTAACTCATAAACACATCAGAAGAGGAGGACAATATGCCGTTTGAACTGATGTCTTTCAAAACCGGCGGAGAGTGGATCGGCAAGCTGTGGTCAAAGTTCAAGTCAATCAAATCAAAATATGAGCAGGAAATCAATGAAATCAACGATATTATGTTCACTGATCCTGAAGAGCTTGCCAAATATTATGTTGAGCCGAATTGTCAGGAAACAAATCCTGCGGATCATCACGAAGAGCGGTTTCTGACTGCTACTGAACCTGTGATGAGAAAAATTGACCAGTTCTTCGGGGCAAAGGTGTTTCAGCCCGGAGATAATCAGTTGTTCGTCCTCTCCGATGCGGGCATGGGCAAAAGCGCGTTGCTGACCATGCTCAAGCTTATGCACCTGACCGCATTCTGGCCCCCCGATAAAGATTGCGTGCTGAAAAAGCTGGGCAAGAAGACGCTTTATGATATTGCCGAAATCAAAAAAAGAAAAGAAACCATTCTGCTGCTGGATTCTTTGGATGAAGACCCGACAGCCTACGGACGGGTTCGGGAGCGGCTTTCGGATATTCTTCAGGCAACTCAGGCGTTTTTCCGGGTGATTATAACCTGCCGGACTCAGTTTTTTTCTTCGGAGGCAGATCCTTTTAATAAGCCCGGCGTGGCAGTGGTCTCCGGATTCCGATGTCCGGTTAAATATCTGTCGTTTTTTGATGATACTCTGGTGATGAAATACCTGTCAAAGCGATTTCCTAAAAAATTCTGGTGGTTCACTGACACAAAGAAGATTGAAGAAGCTAAAAACGTGATTGAAAAAATGGGATCGCTCCGATGCCGCCCCATGCTCTTGTCATATATCGAAGAACTGACAGGCTCGCCGCTGCTTGCAAAAGAAGATAGCGAATATCAGGTTTATGATGCGCTGATTGAAAGCTGGCTGGATCGTGAGAAAGCCAAACATAAAATTTCCAAAGAAAATCTTTCAGATGCAAGCATCATTCTGGCAACGGTGTTGCAGATGAAGGGTTTGCGGGAAATCAGCGAAGAGAATTTGGACAAACTGATTGCCGAGATCAACAAAGTCAAGACGGTCAGAGAGATTGAGTTAAAAGGGCGATCTCTGCTGAATCGCAATTCCGAAGGAGATTACCGCTTTTCTCATTACAGCATTCAGGAATTTCTGGTGGCAAAATTGCTGCTGTCTGATAACCCGGTGTTCACGCCGAAAGGATCCATTCATCTGACGGATTTCATATTCAGGATGATGCTGATGTCAAAAAGAATTCCGAATTTTATTAGTCTGATGGATTTCAAAGGATTGAAATTCGACAATCTTGACTTCAGCGGTGCAAACCTTACAGTACCGATCCGTACAGGAATAAAACTTAAAGCGGTTAAAATGGATGGTGCATTCTTTGTGAATACAATTGGGATGAAATTCATCAGTATTCCGCCCGGAGAGTTTATGATGGGCAGCTTGAAAGAAGAGTCAGGACGATCTGATAATGAAACTCGGCACAAAGTCATATTGACCAAAGCCTTTTTTATGCAGAATACTCCGGTAACACAAGGACAGTGGAAAGCAATTATGACAGATAATCCTTCTCATTTCAAGAATTGCGGTGACGACTGTCCCGTGGACAAAGTTTCTTATGATGACGCTCAGGATTTCATCAGAAAATTGAATCAAAAAGAAGGAAATGAAAAATACAGACTTCCAACTGAAGCAGAGTGGGAATATGCATGCCGTGCAGTAACAAATACAGCGTACTACTTCGGAGATGATGAAAGCAGACTGAAAGAGTATGCTTGGTTCGATAAAAATTCGGATAGTAAGCCGCATCCGGTCGGTTTGCTCAAACCGAATGCTTGGGGACTGTATGACATGCACGGGAATATACATGAGTGGTGTCAGGATTTTTATGGAGATTATTCTTCCGATGCTGTAACTGATCCTGTCGGTCCCCATACCGGATCTGTTCGAGTGTATCGCGGCGGGAGTTGGGGCGACGACACCCGGTATTGCCGGACGGCGTACCGTAGCAAAGATATTCCGGGTCTTGGGAGCTACGATGTTGGCTTCCGGCTTGTGCGGGATTTGTGATGATTTTTGAACCGGGATTGAAGAAGAATAAGGAAGGGTGTATCTGATATGAAATTTGAAGTGATGATG
>DYRK01000139.1 GCA_020718785.1 Desulfatirhabdium butyrativorans
TACATGGGGTATTTTGTGTTTGTCAACAAAAAAGTAACCATGAAGCAGAGATTCCAGATGATTCTCGTTGTTCTTCTCGCGTTGGGCGCGTTTCTTGCATTGGCAGATGATGCCTTCTGGGAAAGAATGAGCAGTATCGGCGGCAGCGGAGAAGAAGGCAAAGAGGACTCGGAAGGAGGGGGGAGGAAAATATTCTGGGCCATCGGAATCAACGAGATAGCCCCGAGATATCCATGGGGCACTGGCGGCGCAGGGTTTATGTACCTGAGTCCGATATATGTTCCGCCGGAATATATGCCTCGTAACGCGGGTATGAGAGCAGAACATTCCCTTTATGTCGGATGTCTGGTTGAAAGAGGTTATGTCGGTTTTGTTCTCTGGATGAGCCTGATCGGGTGCAATTTTACTTTTATGAGAAAGATAAAACGTCATCTTCTTAAACGAAGTGATTTGCCGACATATTTTCTGGCAGTTGCCATAGAATCCAGTTTTATCGGTTTTCTGATCGCAGCCGTGTTTCTCAATCGGCTGAATTGCGAAATTGTGTATTGGCAGCCCCTGTTTGTCGCCTGTTTCGGCAATATTTTTATGTTAAAAGGACATAGTATGGGCGGCAAAAAAAGCAAATAAGAGTTATCATGGATATTAGGAAATATCGGGAAAATCCCAAAGAGCAGGAACGGATTCGCAATCTGATAGAAATTATTCCCAAAGGACGTTTTTCCGTGTTGGAAATCGGGTGCCGGGACGGGTATATGTCAAAACTGCTCACTCAGTTTTTTGAAAGCGTAACGGCTCTTGATCTGGAACTGCCGGATATTTATCATGAATGTGTTATCAATGTCAAAGGCGGCCTCACCTGTCTTGATTTTCCCGACAACGGGTTCGACACCGTTTTCTGCGCCGAAGTTCTTGAGCATATTCCTTCCGGCCTTCTCAAAAAAGCCTGCGATGAAATCAGCAGAGTCGCCAAATATGATGTCGTTGTCGGTGTTCCTTATAAACAGGATATCCGTTCGGTCCGAACGACCTGTCTGTCATGCGGAGGGAAAAATCCCCCTTGGGGGCATGTCAATGTTTTTGACGAAGACCGTCTGAAAAGACTCTTTTGTATGCTGATGCCTGTTCAAACTGCATTTGTAGGAGAAACTGTTTTAAAGACAAATTTTTTATCTTCATTGTTGATGGATTTAGGGGGAAATCCATGGGGAAATTATGATCAGGAAGAACCCTGTGTTCATTGCGGTAAAAAGCTGATTCCCCCGACTGAGCGGACTGTTTTTCAGAGAATGTGCTCCAAGGCGGCTTTTTATTTCAATAAAGTTCAGAAACCTTTTATATCGGTTCAACCTGATTGGATACATATCGTTTTTAAAAAAAAGAGACAAAATGAGTGAACTGCCGATCAAAGAGCCGAGTCACAATGACGATGATCTGAAGAATCTGGTAATCAAATCCCTGGTATGGACCGGCGGGATGAAATATGTGGGCCAGATTTATTCATGGGCGATCACGATTCTGGTCATCCGCATTCTGAACCCCGGGGACTATGGGCTGATGTCCATGTCAAGTGTATGTATCAATTTTCTGGTGATGGTCAGTGAACTGGGACTCGGAGCGGCAATCATTCAGAAAAAAGAGATTGACAAAGACAGACTGTCGCAGATATTCGGCTTTATTCTTTTATCACACGGAGTTCTGTTCTGCGGTCTGTTTTTCGGCTCGCCGCTTATTGCAGCTTTTTTTTCAGAACCGAGGCTTACTCTTATTTTACAGGTGGTAAGCGTAAATTTCATATCTCTTGCGCTCTATGTGATTCCGCGTTCCGTCCTGATGCGTGAAATGGATTTTAAAAAACGTTCGCTGATTGATCTGAGCAGCACGGTGATATCTGTAACTGTCACGTTGGGGATGGCATTATACGGATACGGTGTGTGGTCTTTGGTATGGGCAAGCATTGTCAACAACGCGGTTCAGATGATCGGATACAATCTGGCTGCCCCGGTTTTCCTCCTGCCGAAATTCCGAGTGGGAGGAATCCGGGAGTTTGTCTCTTTCGGGGCATATACCATGGGATCGAGAATCCTTTGGTATTTTTATTCCAGATCGGATATTTTCATCGGGGGCCGTATTATGGGAAATCAACTGCTCGGCATTTATTCGGTCGCATTGGAATTGTCTCAGATTCCCCTGGACAAATTCATGCCGATTGTCAATCAGGTGGCATTTCCTGCATATTCACGGATTCAGTCGGATTTGAAATTAGTGGCTTCCCATTTTTTGAAAGCAACACGTATCGCGGGCCTGATACTGTTTCCCGCATTCTGGGGACTGGCGGCAATTGCTCCGGAGATATTGGGCTGGCTTCTGGGAAACAAATGGGCAGAAGTGATTCTGCCGCTTCAGATGATGTGCCTGATTATGCCTTTTTTTGCTTTGGGAACATTGATTTCGCCCATGCTCTACGGTATCGGCAGAGTTGACATTGCATTCGGATATGTGGCAATTGCGTCGCTGATCATGCCTCTGTCTTTTCTGATCGGATGCAAATATGCCGGAGTTATCGGACTTTGTCTCGGATGGGTGGCCGGATATACTATTGTTTTTTTTATCACACTGAGACTCTCACTGCCTTTGCTTGATTTGTCCGTATTCAGTTTCCTGTCTCAGATATCGGTTGCTTTGTCGGCAAGCTGCGGTATGGCCGCACTCTTATTCGGAATAAAATATCTCCTGCGCCCATTTCTGCCGTTGCCCTTGCTTTCCTGTATTCTGATCGGCAGCGGTATAATAAGTTATTCGGCTCTTGTGTTTCGGATAAAAAAGGAGGCATTCCATGAAGCATGGTCTTTGATACCCGGCAATACGAAAATTGAGACATTCATAAGAGGTGTCCGTAACTGATTTTTTGAACAGGTGAAGATTATCCGGAAGAACAGAATAAATATCCGGTTTCAGACGCTGTGAAACTGCATACTGAGGGAAGATTTTTGGCCGGGTATATTTATGGTTTCTGATGAGATGAACGGGAACAAAACGATTTGCTTATAATTATAAGTTATAAAAGGAGACGCGGATGTCTGTTTTTGCTATACCTTTTTTTTACTCTAAGATGCCGATTATAATTCAAAATATCGCTGTATCGCTCGGAGGGCTGCGGCTGCATCATACCCGAAAGGGAAAAATGTTTTATAAAACAAAAGCAGATATAGACCGTATCGTAGCATTGAAAGAAGACGAAATTTCCGCGTGGCAATTGGACAAAGTAAAAAAAATTGTTGCCTATGCCTATCATCACGTGCCTTTCTACAGAAAAAGATTTGACGGTATCGGATTCAGGCCCGATGATCTGCGTTCATGGGAGGATTACAGGCAACTGCCTTTTACCACAAAAAATGATCTGACCGAACACGAAACTGAAATCGTCTCAACCCGTGTGAAAAAGAGCATGTGTTTTCCTGTTTACACAACAGGAACAACAGGAAAACCCCGTCCGATTCTGACAACCAGGGATGCGGTGGTCGCGCATTACGCTCATTTCAGCAAAATCATTGAAATGAGAGGAATAGATACAGATAGCAGATGGGTTCGATTCGGCGGTACGAAGATTGTTCCGGAACATCAGAAAAAGTCACCGTTTTGGAGATACAATTACTTTGAAAAGCAGATGTATATGTCTATCCGGCATATCAGCAGAAAGACAGTTAAGGATTATATTGATGCGCTGAACCGGTTTCGTCCGGTTTATATCAACGGATTCCCGTCAGTGCTTTCTGTCCTTGCCGGATGGCTATGCGAAAACAATCTCAGGGGTCCCTCATCCCTTCGGCTCATTATATGTGATTCCGAATCCATATTGCCGGACCAGCGAAAGCTCATCGAATCGGCCTTCTCATGTAAGGTTCTGGATTATTACGGTATGGCGGAAAAAGTGGTTTTTATGGCGCAATGCGAAAAAGGGAACTATCATGTGTATCCCACATACGGCGCGGCTGAATTCATATCAGAAGATATGAAACCTGTCATTTCCGGGCTGGGAATGATTGTGGGAACCACCCTTGTAAACAATGCCACCCCTTTAATCCGTTATATGACGGAAGATATTGCACGGGTGACCCCTTCATGTGAATGCGGTATGGGAGGACAGCCGGTTTCAGACATTGAAGGAAGGATGGGAGATTTTGTTTATACGCCGTCCGGGAAAATCATTTCGCCCACATTAATGGAATTCTGCATGAGAAATGTTCGGAATGCAAAAAAAGTGATGGTGGAACAAGATGATATAAAAATGCTGACGGTCCATTTTTATCCTGACCGTGAGTTCAGTCAGGACGAGGCAGATGACTTCGTCCACGTCGCCAGGGAACTGACGGATAATGAGATCGAAATCAGAACGGTTGTTCATCCGGAACCGCCTCCGAAAACCATCAAATACCGGTTTGTCCTGTCACGCATTGCCAGACAGTCGCATTGGAATAAGGCATTAGGCAGCAATAACCCGACACATTGAGGACTTTTCACCTACGCAAAGGAGGAGCATCATGAAAAAGATAGGATTTCTGAAACCCAAAAAGGAGAATGAAAAAAGAATCGCCTTACTCCCCGATGAGGTGAAAAAAATCAAAAATGCAGGGCATCTGTTCTTTGAAGCTGATTATGGGAAGGATTTGAATTTCTCCGATGCGGATTACACATCCGCGGGTGCAACGGTCTGCGATAGGAAAGATATCTTTTCAGCAGATATTATCTGTGATTTCAAGATGCCCCTTATTGAAGACTTTCAGTTCATCCCCGAGCATACGGTACTGTTCGGGTGGGTGCATGCGGTACAGGGAAGAAAAATAACCGACGCTATTGTAAACAGAAAACTGACCGCGATTGCATGGGAGGATATGTTTGACAACGGAAGACATGTATTCTGGCGGAACAATGAAATTGCAGGCGAAGCCGCCGTCATCCACTGTCTCCCGTTCATCAGCAGATCACCTTACAAAATGAAAGTAGCGGTGATCGGACGCGGGAACTGTGCGGTCGGTGCAATCAGGGCATTGGAAAGACTCGGTGCCGAGGTCACCGTCTATAATCGAAAGACCGTCGGCAATCTGCGAAATGAAATCGGGCGGTATGACATTGTTGTGAATGCAGTTTTATGGGATGTTTTCAGAAGCGACCATCTGGTTTACAAAGAAGACCTGAAAAAGATGAAAAAGGGCAGTGCCATTATTGACATCAGTTGCGACGAAGCCATGGGAATCGAATCAAGCATTCCGACTACCATTGAAAAACCGGTTTATTTCACAGAAGGGATTCTGCATTATGCTGTGGATCATACGCCTTCGCTTTTCTTCAAATCAGCGTCGGAATCCATCAGTGAGGCGGTATCGTTTTTTTGTGACGATCTGATTGAGGGCAACGCGAATCGGATTCTTCAGGATGCTACGATAATTCGTGACGGGAATATTCTCGACTCCAGAATTATCAGATTTCAAAAGCGTCAGTAACAGATATTCAACTGTTTTCCGATGTATTTTGCGAATGTTAAAGTAAAACGGTTTTGCAAACCGTTTGCCGATAAAACGACTTGCAAAATCGTTTTACAAAAGCGCAAGTTATCCCGGCGGGCAGTATATTCTTTCCACCGTCATAATCTGCGCTTTCCGAATTTTCAGTAAAACGCCCAAGCTAAAAACAGGCGCAAATCGTTTTTGCCGATAAAACGGCTTGCAAAGCCGTTTTACAAAAGCGCAAGTTATCCCGGCGGGCAGTATAAATTGTTGCGGGCAATGAAAATGCGTGTTCCGGGATGTGTCCGGCTGTTTTTTTGGGGGCGGAGGAAGTAAAAAATGACTGAGAATATCTCAATGGCCTTTGTAGGAGATATAAGTTTCGGTGACAATCTCCTGTGCCAAGGCTTCGGCGTTCGTTCTGTCATCCGTCAGAAAGGCGGAGATTTCTTATTCGCAGAGGTACGCAAGATTCTGATGCAAAACGATGTTGTGTTTGGTAATCTGGAGGGTATTCTTTCAAAACAGGGGGAAAATCCGAATTCTCTGAAATCCATGGATATGAGAGGGGAACCGGAATGCGCCCATGCTTTGGCATCATCGGGATTTAACGTCATCAATATGGCAAATAACCATATCATGCAGCACGGGTTGGCTCCATTTCAGGAAACGGTTGAACGGCTGCAATCTTTTGATATTCAGATTGTCGGATTGAAAGGAGAATCTCCCTGGCATAGCCGGCCGGTGATATTGCATAAAAAAAATATTAAAATCGGATGGCTCGGATATGCTTTTGAATCAGACAGATATTATGCCGGAGAACTTCCTTACGCCTTCGGTACAGATGATTTAATAGTAAAAGATATTGAAAGATTAAAGCCCCGGGTGGATATCCTGATTGTCTCCAATCACTGGGGGCTTGAAACGATAGACCGACCGTCCGCGCTGACCATCAGACTGGCCCGGAACATGGCGGATCACGGTGCCGATATCATCATCGGTCATCATCCTCATGTGCTTCAGGGGATAGAATATTATAAAGGGAAAATTATTGCTTACAGCCTTGGCAATTTTATTTTCGACATCGGCGGATGGAATAAAAACTATAGCGAATCTGTAATCTTCAGAGTCAATTGTGTTCCGGGACAAAAATTGGAGTGTGAAATTATTCCTGTTTTGATCAACTCGTTTTGGCAGCCGGTGCCGCTTTACGGAAAAGAAAAAGAGCAACTGCTTGCCCGTATGGAGGAACTCTCATTAAAAATAAGGCATGAAACGGAAGGAACGGTTGAAGGAAACGCATTAAAATATTATAAAGAATATCTACGTGTTATTCAAAAAAACAGAATCAATGCATACCGATATTTTATTTCAAATTTCGGACGGTATAAAAAAAAATTTGTACTTCAGCAATTGGCAATGACATTTCGCAGCCGTCTGGAAGATTTGGGGCTTTTGTATCGGATTGACACCTGATTTTATACGGACGGCTGATATTCTTGCCGATAAAATGATTTGAAAAAATCGTTTTGCATAAGCGAAGGTTATGGCGGGGGGCATCATAAACAAAGGGAGGAGGTAAGGGAAATGAGATACATTCAAAATGTAATTGTTTTTATCGTTCTGTTTTTCTTTTTTCCGACAGGTCCGATCATCGTGGGAACATCCTGTGCATCAGAGTGGCAACAAAGTCTGGAGCAGAAATTTGATGTTGTGGAAACATTCGATGATATAGATGACTGGCTTGTCCATTCCGGGACAGGAGATGTCTATATAGAACTAAACCCGGGCGATTTTCCCACAAAAAATAACGGAACCGCCCCTTCGATGTGGTGTTACTATTCCAGATGGAGCGATACACTGTCGCCGGCCGGTCAGTTGTGGATCGGTGATTTCGGAGCCGGTACGCGTTGGGGAAGCGGGGGAAAGTCGGCTGTGATTGATCTGTCAAATACTGAAGGCCCAAGCAGGATCGGTGTCTATTTCGGAGATGGGAGCGATGACTCCGGGTATAGTGAGATATATGTGTTCTATATGACCAAAATATCTGCCAGTCAATGGCCGACCCAATGCGTAAAAGACGGTGCGGATGTCGGATGTATGAGTGCAGGAGGAACCGGTGTCTATGAAGCCGGAAAAAATTATTCTTACTGGTCCGGATGGAAATTCAGCGATATCGGGACAGGGTGGAACAGTTGCCAAAAGTGGAACGGCGGAGTTCCGAGTTTTAATGACCGATACGGAGATTCATCTGTTCTCGTCGGTATATTGCTGTACAATTACGGGCCGATTCCCCGGGTTGACGGTAAACCGGGACAAAAGCAAAATATTGTCTTAAATCTGTCTGTTGACGGTCCTTCTCAGAAATGGGAGGAGTGTAATAACGACCGGTCTGTCACAGATACATGGATCGTTCCGAATGACTCGGGCCCGACCCGAGTCACCGGAAGAGGCTTAGGTACGGCCATCATAACGGATGACTGGATGGGTGTTGAATTTCATTACCGAGTCGAAAAAACTGCGGGAACAAGCAGGGACGGGCTCATGGAAGCCTGGATATACACGAAAGACGGAGATGTCCTGCGCTCTGCCCATGTAGAAGGCGTCAATTTTATCAAGGAGGCCAATCAGGGGCATAAATTTAACCGATTCTTTTTCGGCGGAAACAATTCCGGAGCCTATTTGTGGGGACCCACGATGCAGGCACCTTACTATGTGGATGATTTTATTGTCCACGGCAGCAGAATCGGGCCGACCTATTTTTCCATAGCGGTCAGTTCTCTGGCACCTGCTGCTCCGAAAAATTTAAGAATAACCGGTCAATCGAATAAAAAATGATATCTTTTTTCAACAGATACCGACGGAAAGATGAATAATAGTGTCAAAAGTATCTTAAAAACTCTTGTCAATTCGCTTTGTCTGGCAATTGTTTTTCCTCTGTTCCTTGTTCATCGCATACAGATGCTTTTGGGACGAGAAGACAGCTCTTTGTGGGCATTTTCACAATTGTTAAGTTTGCTCCCGGGAATCTCCGGGAATTATCTGAGGAAAAATTTTTACCGTCTCACGATGACCCGATGCAGTAAAGACTGTGCGATTCTCTTCGGTACCATTTTTTCTCATGCAGACACAGAGATCGGCAATGGGGTTTACATCGGACCCCATTGCAATATCGGAAAATGTAAAATAGAGAATGACTGCACGCTGGGCAGCAACGTCCATATTATGAGCGGAAAGCGGCAGCATTTCTTCGAAGACTCGGAAAGACCGATCCAGGAACAGGGCGGTATTTTTGAAAAAGTAGTTATCGGCCAAGACACATGGATTGGTAATTGTGCCTTGATTATGGCCAATGTCGGGAAAAAATGTATTATCGGCGCAGGTTCTGTGATTGCCAAAGATGTCGGAGATTTTTCCATTGTAGCGGGAAATCCCGGCAGAGTTATCAAAAAGAGAGGGATGAATGAAAAATGAAACTGTAACAAAGCTTAGTGTCGTGATTCCCTGCTTCAATGAAGAAAAAACGCTTGAAAAATGTGTGCATCGGGTTTTGGACATTGCAGATGTGACATTGAGGCTGGAAATCATCATTGTTGACGATGCATCCAAAGACCGAAGTCTGTCAATTGCAAAGGAACTTGAGTCGGAATATCCGGAAGTTGTGGTTTTAGCTCACGAAGTCAACCAAGGCAAAGGTGCGGCCTTACGTACCGGATTTAAAAAAGCGAGCGGAGATTTTGTCGCTGTTCAGGATGCTGACCTTGAATATGATCCTAATGATCTGAAGAAACTGCTGTCTCCGCTGATAAACGATGAAGCGGATGTGGTGCTGGGCACAAGGTTTTTATCCACTGGCGCGCACCGAGTTCTGTATTTCTGGCATTACATGGGAAATCGTCTGCTTACCTTTATATCAAATATTTTTACAGACTTGAATCTGACAGACATGGAAACCTGCTACAAAGTTTTCCGCAGGGATGTTATTCAGAGTATAGATATAAAGGAGAATCGCTTCGGTTTTGAGCCGGAAATTGTTGCCAAGGTGGCCCACATGAGATTGCGTATTTTTGAAATGGGAATTTCCTACCAGGGGCGAACTTATGAAGAAGGGAAAAAAATAGGCGTAAAAGACGGATTCAGGGCAATATACTGCATCTTTCGCTATAACGCTCATAAAGCTCCCCTGCCGGTACAATTTCTCCTGTATGTGTTCATCGGCGGATTGGCTGCGATGGTCAATGTGCTGGCTTTTGTCGGCTTGTTTTCTGTAGGAATGAAAGTATCATTTGCCGCTCCTGCGGCCTTTATTTTTGCGGCTGTTATCAATTATCTTCTTTGTATCTTGCTCTTATTCAGACATCAGGCCAGATGGAATTCTGTCAATGAATTTATCATTTACTTGATTGTCGTAGGGTTGATATGTTTTTTGGATTTAGGTGTAACTCAATTGCTTCTGTCATTACATTTCGGTCCGTCCTTCTCAAAGATTTTGGCTTCCATGCTTGGGCTGGCTTTTAATTTTATGGGCAGACGGTTTCTTGTATTCCATGAACCGCCGAGCGGTCCGTGGAAACCCCAGCATGATAAGAATTAAAGCAGACCTGCGTAACTTATGAGATATTTAAGGAAAAAATTATATGGATTCATCGGTCAATACTTTCGGATATGTAAACCGGATCATCGAACGCGTCAGATATTCGAATAATATCGTTCTTCTCTTGATTATATTATTCGGGCTGGCGATTCGTATTGCTGTTTTCTCCGGAATCACCGGCGGAGATGATATGATCTACAGCTATCATATTCATAAATTTCATACCGGAGATTTTGAACCGGGAGCCACCCACTGGAGTCTGAGGCTGGGATTTATTTTACCCTCTTTGCTGTTTACGTATCTGTTCGGCTTCAACGAAATTGCATTGACATTGTTCCCGCTTATATGTTCTCTGATCAATATAATCTTAATATATGCCTTTGCCAGGCTTTTCTTTTTTGAAAGAACAGCCCTGCTCGCGGCTTTTTTTCTATCTTTTTTTCCGATGGATGTGTTTCTTGCCGGAATGGTATTTATAGATACCCCTTTAGCCCTGATGATGGATGCGGCGATCTTTTATTTTATCAAAGGTGAACGAGAGGATAAAACAGCATATTACCTGTTATCGGGGATATGTGTCGGATGGGCATGGCTGATTAAAGAAAGCGGTGCATATATTTTTCTCTTCTATCTCACATATCTCACTATGGAGAAAAAACTCAGATTAAAGTATGCTGTTGTCGTATTAGCCTTTCTGTCTGTCATCAGTATCGAAGGAGGTTATTATTATATCAAAACCGGCAATCCTTTTTACCGCCTTTCAGTGGCCCAGAAAACGCATAATGAAACTATTCAAAATAATGAGATACTGATTCTCAGAGGAAAGAACTGGTTCATAGAACCCCTGCTGGTATTGGCAACCGACCAGGAATTCGGCTTTTATTATTATCTCATTTTGCCTATAGCGATTTATCTATTTATAAAAAGAGATAAAAAAGCCAGAATCTCTCTGATTTGGATGATCCCGTTAATGATATACACATTATACGGCAGCACAAGTCCCTTTCATTTTTTTCCTCTGCAACGATGGCCGAGATATCTTGCGCCGGTAACTGTGCCTGCATTGACCCTTTTAGCCTATTTTTTCAATGAAAAAAAAGAGTGTTTGGGAAATAAATTTTCTATGCTGTCGACAGCATTTCTCTTTTTGACCTCAATGTGTTGTATATTCCTCTTCAACTCGGGGCCGGATGACAGCTATTTTGTAAAAAAGATAGCCGAATTCAAAAGGCAAAACAGTCAGACTGCGATATTGATTCACTGGAAAATGTATGAACATCTCGCCCCTTTTCTGGAATATCGGAAAGACAATATCAAACTTTATGATTTTCCTGAAAACAAGCCGCGGCCTATAGGCACTTTTTATTATGGATTAGAGATTGCAGAACCTGATAAAGTGAAAGATGCCTACATTGTGATTCCTCCTGAGAATTGTCAGATCACCCCCCGAAATCATAACAACTGGAAATTCATCCGATCTGTTCAAAAATCTAAAAAATTCTACTGTGGATGGCTTGAACATTCATTTTTGCTTAATCTTAATCTCATTTCGGCGGATGCTATGGGACAATTCTGTCCCCCAAAAGCCTGTGAAATTTACTATATTCAGTAATTATCAAAAAAATGCTAACTGCCTGATGGGAGAGAAAAAAATGAATGTCTTACAGTTCATCTGCCCCACCGGCCTCCACGGCGCGGAAATGTGGATTCTGGCATTGGCAAAAAATCTGGATTCGGAAAGAATAAACTGCCAGTTGGCTGTCACGCTGGAAACCGAGGATCAGAATATCGAAGTGTATAACCGTTTCCGTG
>DYRK01000140.1 GCA_020718785.1 Desulfatirhabdium butyrativorans
CTTTGCGTATCCTTTGCGTCCTTTGCGGTAAAAAATTATGTCGAACTCACGTTAACTTAATTTCCACAAAAAGGGAGAATTATAATGAACATGGATACGATTGTTTTCGGCACTTACACACTTCAGCATTTACTGATCGCCGGCAGTGCGGCGGTCGGGCTTCTTATTATCATGGGAATCGTGAAGAGTATCTTCAAAAAGGAAAAAGTCAATCCTCATATCCAGACCGCCCGATGCAGCAGTTGCGGCTGGCAGGGACAGGTCAGCAGATATGCGGGCCGCTGTCCCAAGTGCAATGAGCCTTTGGGAGAACAGAAAGTAAAGAAAATCAAATGAAGTGAAAAGTGAGAAATAATCAATTCTCACTTCTCAATTCTCACTTATACCGGGAGGTGATAATGGATACAGATGAGATAAAAAAAATCATCGTCAATATGGAAAGAGTATCCGACAACGGGCAGGACCTTGCCAGAGGCACTATGGACAGGGAACCGGGACAGAGAAGACAGAATTCTTACTGGCGATACATGAAGCAGGATTTGAAAGATCTTAGGAAACTGCTGGGCATCGAATGACTGACACGAAAGAACAGCAGTCTCTCCGGCTCTGTCACTATGCAGATTTTCTGTTTGTCACGGCTGCCGTATCCTTGTATGCGGCATGGCTTACAGGGCAGATTTTCCGGGATCAGAGCCTGCTCACAGCTTACTGTTTCTATATTCCTTCGCCATGTGCGGCCGGGCTGATTCTTGTGATTGCCCTATATTCATGGCGAAAAAGATATAGGCGGATCTGTGTCATTTCTCTGATCTTACTGGCTCTGCCAGGTCTCTTTGTTTTCGGAGTCGAAAACCGCTGGACTCCTCCTGATGAAGCACACGGAGCAGACAAGCCCTTGCGTCTGCTTCATTGGAATATCCGCTGGGGCAGAGACGGATGGGAAGGCATTAAGGCAGAAATCCGAAAACACAAGGCTGATATTTGTATCCTGTCGGAAGTGCCGTATCAGGGGGCGGACGGGAAAGATTATACTTATCTCCCTCCGAAATCGCCGGTACGGGATATTCCGGTTCGGAGCATTGCCGGCTGCCTCGTTTCCGACTATAAGTCAAACCGGATCCATACCATGGCAATATTTGCACGGGGCGAACTGGAAAAGGGACAATGGTTTGTAAAAAGCAAAGGCGTGATTATATATACCCTGACATGGAATTATAAAGGGAAAAAGCTGAATCTTCTTGCAGTTGACCTGCCTTCCGGTATCTTTGTGGAAAGAGGACCTTTATTGAACGATATAGTCGTACTGATCAAAAAGAACAGACCCGATATTATCGTCGGGGATTTCAATGCCCCCCGGCGGTCGAAAGCCCTGTCTCCGCTGCCCGAAGGATTTGTCCATGCCTACGATGCCGCGGGACAGGGCTGGTCTTATACATGGCCCGTGCCCTGTCCGGTTTATGCCATAGATCAGTGCATTCTGGGCAGACGGATTGTGCCGTTGCAGTATGCGCTCAACAGCACCGGATACAGCGATCATCGCCAGCAGGTGCTTGATTTTTATATAAAAGAACAATGAAAATAGCTTTTCAGCGAAAAACAGACAGGATTATCGGAAGTTTTATCTGCCGGATATTTTCTTTATTTTCCCGCAGAGATTCTTCTCAGACTGCCCGTCCCGGAAAGATATTGGTCATTCTCCTTTCGGAAATGGGCAGTCTGGTGCTGGCAAAGCCCATGTTCGAGCGGATAAAGCAGAAATATCCCGGAGCATCGTTATATGTGCTGCTGTTCGAACAGAATAAGGAGATTCTTGAAATCATTGATGCAGTTCATCCTGAAAATATTCTGTGTATCCGCAACAGTTCTTTCTTCCGGTTTGTAAAAGACAGCCTTTCCGCGCTGGCAGCCATCCGCAGTATCGGAATAGACACGGTGATTGACTGCGAGCTGTTTGCCAGAATCAGCAGCATTTATTCTTTCCTGAGCAGGGCAGAAATCCGGGTCGGATTTCATCCCCATACACAGGAAGGACTGTTCAGAGGCAATTTTATCAACCGTCCGGTGCTTTATAACCCCTATCATCATATCTCCCGGCAGTTTATCACGCTCGCCGAAGCGGTGATTTCCGACGGAATGCCGAGAGTCAAGCGTTCTGTGTCCGAAGATGATGTGACGACAGCTCATATAAAAATCAGCGCGGAGCAGATCGCAGCAAGGCTGAAGCGGTTTAAAGCAGATTTTCCCCATATCGCAGGAAAAAAGCTGATTTTAATCTATCCCGGCGGCGGATTGCTGCCTGTCAGAGCATGGCCTCTCGGATATTACTGCCGGGTGGCACAGTCGCTTCTGCAATCCGGGTATTCTGTCGCTATTATCGGCATGTCGGGCGATAAAGATATGGCTCAGGCAATTTTATCTCATTGCCAGAATCCGGACTGCATTGATATGACAGGCTATACGAAAACGATCCGTGAACTCATGGAAATATTTCATTTTGCCTCTCTTCTCATCACCAATGACGGGGGCCCCGGGCATTTTGCTTCCATGACGCCGATTCCGAGTATTATCCTTTACGGTCCGGAAACGCCTGTGCTTTACGGTCCTCTGAGCCGGAATGCGTATAATTTCTACCTGCCTTTATCCTGTTCGCCCTGCATTACCGCTTACAATCACCGTAATTCGCCTTGTGACGGAAACAATTTGTGTTTAAAGAGAATTCTGCCGGAAGATGTTCTGGCAAAAGCATATCAGCTCCTTGAAAATCAAGGAGATAATTCGTTTACAACCCTATAATCGGGAAAGACATTATTATGACTTTGAAAAAATTTATCATCGGTGCGAGGGTCATTCTTATTCTCACACTCCTTATCTATATTCCGGCAATAACTGCGGGCTTTATCTGGGATGATGACAAATTTCTCACGGAAAACCCGCTCATCAAAGCAAGCAACGGGCTGTACCGCTTCTGGTTTACTACGGAAGCTCCGGACTATTTCCCCCTGACTTCGACGAGCCTGTGGATCGAATGGCGGCTATGGGGAATGAATGCCTCGGGCTATCATGTCATGAACATTCTCCTGCATATTGTCAGTTCTTTCCTGATATGGTCAGTATTGGAAAGACTGAAAATCCCGGGAGCATGGCTTGCCGCTTTGATTTTTGCGGTTCATCCTGTCAACGTGGAATCTGTGGCATGGATTACGGAACGCAAAAATACGCTGCCGATGGTATTCTATCTGTTGAGTATTCTGCTGTATCTGAAATTCGAAAGCAGTGAGGATAAGCGTTTCTACAAGTTGTCGCTCGGTGCTTTTCTGCTTGCGCTGCTTGCGAAAACTTCGGTAGTTATGCTGCCGGCAGTATTACTTATGTGTGCATGGTGGCAGCGGGGAAAAATCAGCCGGAAGGATGTTTTCCGAAGTATTCCGTTTTTTGCCTTATCCGGAATCTTGAGCTTTGTGACAGTATGGTTTCAGTATAACCGGGCTATTCGCACGGATATTGTCCGGGCAGATGATTTTCTCTCCCGTCTGACGATTGCAGGAAAGGCAGTCTGGTTCTATCTTTATAAAGCTGTTCTTCCCTATCAGATGAGCTTTGTCTATCCCCGATGGAAAACCGGTGTTTCCGGGTTTATTTCCTATATTCCGCTGCTGATCCTGATCGGATTGCTGATCCTTTTCTGGTATTATCGGAAAGGATGGGGCAGATCCTTTCTGTTCGGACTGGGATATTTTGTAGTAACACTTTTCCCGGTTCTCGGATTTTTCGACATATATTTTATGAAATTCTCGTTAGTTGCAGACCATTGGCAATACTTCTCTATTATATCAGTTATTGCCCTTACGGTCGGACTGATAAGCCATGCCGCAGAGCAGGACAGGTTTCGCCGTCCGGCGATTGCCCTTGCGGTTATTGCTGTATGCCTGCTTTCCTTTAAAACATGGACTCAGGCGAAGATTTACAAAGATCAGGAAACTCTCTGGGAGGATACGCTCACGAAGAATTCTGCAAGCAAATTGGCTCTCAATAATATCGGAGTTATTCGGAAACAGCAGGGAAAGTTTGACGAAGCTGCCAAACATTTTTCTGCTGTATTGCAGATAAATCCCGATGACAGCGAAGCCCATTACAACATGGGCGTAGTTCTGGAAGCTCAGGGAAAATTGGAAGAAGCTGCCAGACATTACTCCGAGGCATTGCGGATCAGACCCAATGATGCTGAAATTCATACTATCCTCGGCGAAATCCGAAACCGGCAGGGCAAACTCGATGAGGCAGTGAGACATTATTCTCAGGTATTGAGAATAAAACCGTCAGATATTCAGACGCTTATGACTGTAGGTATGCTTCTGGGACAGCAGGGAAAAACAGCAGAAGCCGTCACACAGTTTTCCGAGGTGCTGAAACTCAGTCCCGACAATGCCGGCGCACATTTTAATACAGGCTTGGCTTTGGCACAGCAGGGAAAATTCGATGAGGCGGTAAAGTCTTACTATCAAGCCTTAAAAATCAGGCCGGATTATGTAGAAGCGCATTATAATCTCGGAATTGCTCTTGCTCGGCAGGGAAACACGCCGAAAGCAATCGAGCATTTTTCCGAAGTAATACGAATTGATCCGAACAATGAGAAAGCGCATTACAGTCTGGGAATCGCACAGCGGGCTTTGGGTGATACGGAAAAAGCTGTCAGACATTTCTCCGAAGCAGTACGAATAAAGCCCGACTACCTCAAAGCGCAGTATTCTTTGGGCGCAATGCTGGAGCAGCAGGGAAAATTAGACGATGCGCTTCGTCATTATGCCGAAGTATTGCGAATCGCCCCCGATTTCCCGGAAAAAGCCCGATTGGAGAAATTGCTGAACGAGAAAAAACAGGGAGTTGAAAAGAAAGACGGCTGAACATCGGATGTTATCGGAAATAAGCCTATTGATTTCTTATAAAAAAAACGATAGGCTGGGAAGATGGTATGTTGCATATCGGTATAACCTGCACTTTTAGAAATCAGTCGTAAAACGATTTTGCAAATCGTTTTATCAATAGGACGGTTTGCAAAATCGTTATACATGCTGAGAATTCAACAAGCCTATACTATGCTGGCAGTAAGAGTAGAGAGGCTTTGGTAAAATTAGTATCATACTGATTTATTTTGAATAATCTAAAAAAGGTGTGACTTGTGAAACAATTGTATAGATCAGATATCTATTTTACATTTGACATGAAATACTATCCGATAATCAATCTGGTTTCCCGCATAAATGATAAAATGATAATTGTTGATCCTGATTACAAAAGAGGGCTTGTCTGGAGTAACAGGCAGCAAAGCAGATTTATTGAGAGTATATTGATAAAATTGCCTATTTCTCTGTTATTTTTTGAAATTGATTATGAGGGACGATGGGTTACAATTGACGGTACACAGCGTCTTATGGCGATAAAAAGACTGTTTGACAACGAACTGATTTTGAGCAATCTTCAATTCCTGAAAGACATAGAGAAATACAAATTTCATGCTTTGCCTGATAATTACAGGTATAAATTAGAAGATTACAGTATTGGGACACTGGTTATTGATCCGGAAGTTTCAGAACAAGTGAAATCCGCTTTGTTTGAGAGGCTTAATGTCGGAGGGAAAAATATTTCATCACAGGAATTGAGAAACTACATTTACAGAAAAACTTCATTCCCCTTGCTTAGAAGGCTTCGGGGACATATAGAAAATGAAACAAGCATAATCTTTCCTTCTGTAAAAAAATTTCAGGCTCAACGGGATGAATTTATTTTACGGATGCTCTCTTTCTATTTTATTTCAGAAAAAGGACACTGTTTTCAAAAACTGGACAGTACCCGACTTGACGATTTGATGAATCTTATCGGAAATGAAGATGACAAGAAACTGTTTAGTTGGTTCTCTGATCAGTGTTCTATAATTGATTCCGCTATTGAAAATAAAGGCGGTATCCGACTTTGCCCAAATAAACTAACATATTATTTAATGAAAAAATCAATGAATAGTGACAACTGCTTGACAATGGACGAATTTTTGGTATTGTTCGGGGTGGCATGTTCGCTCTCCGGCGAAAAATTCCAAAAAAAAATAAAGGAAATAATGGCTATTGTATGCTCTGATAATCCTTCTTCCGCAGGTAAGAGAGATTTATTCGGAACTGTCAACGAGATAACGAAAAGGTTCTTACGATGATTGAAAATATCTCTCTGAAAAATTTCAAGTGCTTTGCTGACAACGCTTTTCCTCTGTCAAATCTGACCGTCTTTGCCGGCAGCAATGCTTCAGGAAAATCAAGCGTTATTCAGGCAATACTGTTGCTGAGACAATCTTATGAGTCGGGTTATTTGCAGGCAGGAAAAATGCAGTTGAACGGCAGGCTTTACAGCATCGGCACTGTCAAAGATTCGGTTACAGCCGGTTTGGGTAACAGAAATATATTTATCAGAATTACTGAAGACGGCGTAAAAACAAATTTTCATTTTGAATATGCTGCCAGTGAAATTGACAGCTATAAGCTTGAATTAAAAAAAATACCTAAAAATAATATTCGCTTTTTATCGAATGAGCTTTCTTATCTTTGCGCTGAACGACTTGGTCCGAGAAATTTATATCATATTCCGCAAATAATGCTGTCAAAAAAAGATGTCGGCATACATGGCGAATATGCGGCTTCTGTGCTGGAAGATATTGGAGACAAACCCGCAGTCAACCGAAAGCTTTCAAAAAATACTCCTAATCTGCGTAATGCGGTGAGGTTTTGGCTGGATACGGTTATTCCTAATATTGACATAAGCTATAGACGGATAACTGAAGCGGACAGTGTTACTATGTGGCTCAATGACACAGGTATTTCCGATTATCACATCAGACCGGTCAACACCGGTTTCGGAATAAGCTACACATTGCCGGTCATTGTCGCCGCGTTGAATCTGTCAGAAAAATCCATACTGATTGTTGAAAATCCGGAATCTCATCTGCATCCCTTTGCTCAGTCAATGATGGGAAAATTTCTTGCCGAAGCAGCCGGTTCCGGTATTCAGGTGATAATAGAGACCCATAGCGACCATATCATAAACGGCATCAGACTGGCGGTTAAAGAACATCCGGAATTATCTGAAAGGACAATTATCAATTCTCTCAAATATTTCCAGGGGGGCAGGGAAAATATCGAGATCAGAGTTGACAGGGATGGAAATTTGGATAAATCTCCGGATGGTTTTTTTGATCAGATAGAAAAAGATTTGATGAGACTTTTTTAATGAGAATTTACATCAATGAACTTTCATTTGCGGGTCAGGCAAAAACACTTGAAGAAGCATCTGTTCTTTTGCACTTCTTAACTCAAGTTGCTTCCCGGACAAAAGAAATCAGGGGTGATAATATCGTACAAAGGCATAGCCATCTTCTGGGAAAGAAGTTATTGAAAAGCAGGTCTCTTGCGCTACTATTTGAAGATATAAAAAAAACTGATAATCGAATTGTCAAAGACAGGATTAGGTTTTTTCTTTTGGAATATGGGAAGGGTCCTTTTTTCGATAAAGATTTGAGTAAAAATTTTCCAAATCATGCCTGTGTGTTAATTGCCGGGCAAGCAGATGTTTCCGGCAGTTGTCTGGCTGCTTCAGCGTTGAGTCCTTCGGGAGGGTCCGTTCTTTCCGTCAAAAATTCAGACGATTATACTGTGAGCAGTATCTCAGTCATTTTCAAAGCAGAAACCGGCGATGATGAAAAGAAAACATATATAAAAAACTATTGCAATATTCAATCGGTGGAAAAGGATATATGGAGATATGAATCCAATCCCAAACATGAACCTGAGACCAGAAAAATTAAGGGAAAAAACTGGACACACATGGAACTTTTACCCGAAACCGCACAGCGAGTTCTGAACTGTGGTATCAAATACAAAAAAGATGTTTATAACAACTACAATGGGCAATGGTATATATTCAGAAGCCATCACAAGAATTATTATCATGGCTATCCTGTAAAAAAAGTTCCGAAAGTAGTGACTGATAAATGGAATGAAGTGGACAGAAACGAGGGGCAGATAGAACTTTAAATTCCCATTGCTGAGAACAACAGCGATTCCCACAGCGTTCCGACATGCCGGCGGGTTTCTTCAATGTCTCCGTCATTTCTGATCGCAAAATCGGCCCGTCTGACTTTCTCCTCAACGGGCATCTGAGTGTCAACAATACGTGCGGCTTCGGCTGCGCTGATGCAGTCTCTGCGGGCGAGCCGTTCAATCTGTTTTTCTCTGGGGATATACACGACCAGAATTTTGTCCGCCATATTCTGAAGATTGAATTCGAACAAGAGAGGAATCACAGCCTGAATGATTCTGCCGGGATTTTTTTCCGCAAGAGCATTAAGCTGACGGAAATATTCCTCGTTGATCGCCGGGTGAGTAAAGCTTTCCAATTTTCTTCGTTTTTCTTTATCCTGAAAAACGATTTTGGAAAGCTTTTTCCGATCAAGATTTCCGTCCTTCTGAAGAATATCTGCTCCGAAATACTCAGCGATTCTTTTTAATACACGCGTTCCCGGTTCAACGACCTGCCGGGCAAGCAGATCAAAATCAATTGTCTCGGCACCCAATTCTTGCAGCATATCGGCAACCGTGCTTTTTCCGCAGGCAATACCTCCGGTCAGACCCAGAATCAGAGAGTTGTTTTTTTTCATACCTATTCCCGAAATTCACTCGGTAAGGGTAAATTTCCATGCACAGAACCACTCATCCGGGTGATCGTCCGGCGGACATCCCGCGCATTCGGTACGGATTCGCGAATCTATCGTCGAGGCAAAGGTGGGATATTCCACCAACCCTGCGGATTTGCAGGGATAATCGGGCAGCCCCTTGCGTTTGCGGGCAGACTGTACCCGGCAGTCATTCATACGGAAAATAATGCAGTGATCGTCCACATCTTCCACAGACTGCCTGTTGATAAGGGCGTACATGCGAAAGGCAAGAGCTTTTTTCAATGCCGGAATACCGCCCTTTTCCGGCAGACCCAGCAGTTCTTTGATACGTGCCGCTTCAAATGGGGAGTAGCGGCTCCAGCAGGTATCGTTACAGCGTTTGGCATCGTTCATGCCGAATTTTTTCTCCACAGCCTGAAACCATAATCCGTCATTGGCGAGCCAGTTTATGCCGAGCTTTTCCAGCAAGTCAATCAGCTTTTCCTTTGAAAGACTTTTCAGAAAAGCAGGGATCCCCTTTTCAACCGGAAAACCGAAAGTTTTGCCGAGGCGGGTCATTTGATTTTCCAGAGCAGGACCCCACACGGACTGCTCGATTTCCAGGGCTTTTTCCAAGCCCAACTGATGCTCGACCTGAGCAAACCATGCTCCGTAATGAAAGATAATCCGCCGGAAGGCATCCATAATCAGTTTAACCAGCACTTCTTCGTCAACCTGCTCAATTTCCTTTTTGAATTCAGTCATTTTCCTCCTTGTTTCAAGGCTCTGTACCTCACATTTCGTTGAACATCAGCCGCAGTTTTTTTTTTCGTAAAATCCCAAAAGTAAAGTTTAATGATAAAAAAACGGAACGCATCTGTCAAGACCTCTTTTTTATATCTGCTTATTCACGGAATATCAATATGTTTGGCTGTCTTCTTCTGAAAAAAACTCCGCTCCGAAAGATAAAATCCTCAGCAGGCTTTTAAATGCAAACTCGAAAATGCAGTATTTCTTACCGCCGTTATAATTCTTACGGGCAGTCTTTCCGTCGAATTTTGCACCTGAGCCCTTTGAGATTGGGTGTGCCGAATGCCCTGCCCAAAATGTCCGCCGAGGTAAGCATATTGAAATTGGATTTGGTCCATTCATACTGCAATTCGCTTTTTCCTTCGGGAAACCACCATCCGTAAGCCGCATAAACCGTATCCGGACGAACTTTTTCTGTCACACGGGCAAACTGCGTAATACAGCCGTAGCGGGTGGCGATTTCTACATAGTCGCCGTCGCGGATGCCGTAAGTATCGGCGGTTTGAGGATGAATTTCCGTAAGGGGCCTGGGGCTGTGTTTCCTTAGTTTTTCTAATTGGCGATAAGAGGAATGGAGATAATAGCGATCTTTGGCGCAGGTCAGTATCAAAGGAAATTCAGGATCATCAAGGTCCGGAGTGCCCGTGAAACTCGGCAGAGCCGGCAATTTGTATTTTTCTGCCTGAGTCAGCAACAGTTCGACTTTTCCGCTCGGAGTGCCGAATCCCGAAGCTGTATATTTCCGGAACTTCTCTTCGCCTTTCAGATAGCCTTTCTGAACAAACTGCTGATAGGTGAGACCGCCGGGTTTCAGCAAATCTTCCAGAAAATCCTCATAATTTTCATGCCAATATTCCGGCGGAGTAAGCCTTCTGCCCAGTTCGTTCAAGATAGCCGTATCGGGCAGGCAGTCCGGGGGCGGATCAACAATTTTGGGTCTTGCCAGAATATAGCCATGTCCCAGTCCGTAATGACCGATATCGTTGAACTCAAAATGCGTGGCAGCCGGCAGCACAATATCTGCAAGCCCGGCGGTGGGAGTCATGAAAATATCGGATATGGCAAAGAAGTCAAGTTTCATAAGCGCGTCAAAGGTTTTTCGGCTTTCGGCATATCCCATCAGGGGATTGGTGCATTGCATATAAGCCCCTCTGACCGGATATGGAATTTCCTCCAGTACTGCTTTTTTGAAAAACGAGGGCGGAACCGTCATCAGCCGGGGAATAGTGCGATGATGAGCGTGAATCATCTCCTTGGGCTTTGAGGGAATCATATCTGCACGCACAAATTTTCCGAGTCCGAGGATTTTCGGCTCGTTTGCCTGAATATTGCCTCCCGGAATATCCAAATTCCCGCTTATTGCCATGAGACAAAGAATTGCCCTGACCGAGTCAAAGGTATGAATATTGTGTTCAATGGGATTTCCCCACTGAATCGCCGCCGGCTTGGTCTCTGCATAATATCTCGCACTCTCCCGGATAAGAGATGCCGGAACACCTGTAACCTCAGTCATTGCCTCAGGTGTATAATTTTTTATATGGGCTGCCAGCGAGTCAAACCCGTAAGTCCATGTCTCGACAAAATCCGAGTCATACCGCTTTTCTTCAATGATGACATTCAGAAAAGCCAGCGCAAGAGCATTGTCTGTGCCGGGTTTCAACTGAAGCCAAAATTCGGCTTTTTCCGCGAGGTCTGTTTTTTTCGGATCAATTACAATGAGTTTTGTTCCCTGCTTTACCTGATTCAGAAGCAGACTGCATATTTCGCCTTCTTCGTTGGTGCCTGTGATATTGCTTCCCCATAGTATCACTAATTGACTCGGATGATGAAAATCCGCGACCGGATAAAAGCCGCAGGTGTGCATTCCGCTGATTTCTCTGGGCGCATGGCATACATCCTGAACCGCCACTACATTCGGGGAACCGAAAAGATTGGCTAATCGGATCAGCATAAAATGCTCCAATCCTTTGGGCATTCCCTGACAAAATGCGACCGCTTTCGCGCCGTATTGTTCTTTGATTCGGGAGAGATTTTCACATATTGTCTGAAATGCCTCTTCCCATGAAATCGGCTCCCATTTTCCATCCCCACGTTTTCCTGCCCGTTTCACCGGATGTTTTAGCCGCGAAGGATGGGTCAGACGGTCTGCGGATGCCAGTCCTTTGGGGCAGACATATCCGAAATTCAGAAAGCCCTCCGGGTCTCCCTTGATCTCGACAATACGATTGTCTCTCACGCCGACCAGCAGAGCGCAGCCGCCGTGATCCATGCGCGCGCAGTGGGTTTTTATCCATCGGATTTCATTATTCATCATTTACCGTTTATCCTTGAAGACCTGTATCAAATTTTATGCCGAATGCCGGGACGCGAATTCAGGCGTTTATTTCGCCCGCTGTCATTC